>JAEZKX010000214.1 GCA_023436025.1 Pseudomonadota bacterium
GATCCGGCGCTGCGGCATCGGCCGCATCGGCCGCGGCGGGGGCCCGGCCCTCGCCTGCCGGCCGCGGCGCGCGGCTGCGGCGCTGCTGCTTCTGCTGCTCCTCGCGCAGCTGCGCCACCAGGTCCTCGCGCACCAGGTCGCTGGCCTGGCTGAATTCCTGCCACCAGTCGGCCAAGAGGGCGTCGACCTCGCCGATGTCGGCGCGCAGGCGCATGAAGTCGAAGGCGGCGCGGAAGCGCGGCTGCTCCACCATGCCGAAGGGCGTGGAGCCGGTGCGCTTCTCGAAACGCGGCTGCATCATCCAGATTTCGCGCATGTCGGCGCCCAGCTTGCCGCGGCCGGAGATGTCGCCGATGCGCGCATCGAACACCTCGTCGATGGCCTCCTGCAGCGCCGGGAAGGAATGCTGCTTGCGCGCCACGCGCTGGGCCCAGCCATCGCGCACGTCGGACCACAGCACGCAGGCCAGCAGGAAGCTGGCCGCCACCGGCTTGTTCTCGCCGACGCGGCGGTCGGTGTCCTGCAGCGCCGCGCGCACGAAGGGCTGGGCCGCGCGCTCGACCACCAGGTCGAGCAGCGGATAGATGCCGCGCGCCATGCCCAGCGCCTTGAGCTGCTCGATCGTCGCCAGCGAGTGGCCGGTCTGCAGCAGCTTGAGCATCTCGTCGAACAGGCGGCTTTGCGGCACCTCGGCCAACAGCGGCAGGCTGGGCAGCAGCGGAGCCTTGGTCTTGGGGTCGAACTTGAAGCCCAGCGCCGCCAGCTTGGCCGAGAAGCGCACCGCGCGGATGATGCGCACCGGGTCCTCGCGGTAGCGCGCCGCCGGATCGCCGATCATGCGCAGCACGCGCTTCTTGGCGTCCTGGATGCCCTTGTGGTAGTCGACCACGACGCGGCGCTCGGGGTCGTAGTACATCGCATTGATGGTGAAGTCGCGCCGCGCGGCGTCCTCCTCCTGCGGGCCCCAGACGTTGTCGCGCAGCACCCGGCCCGAGGCGTCGACGGCATGCTTCATGCTGGCCAGCTCGCTCTTGCTGGTGCGCTCGTTGCCGCTCACGGCCTCGGCGGCGGCGGCATCCATGTAGGCGCGGAAGGTCGAGACCTCGATCACCTCGTGCTCGCGCCCGCGCCCGTACACCACGTGCACGATGCGGAAGCGCCGGCCGATGATGAAGGCACGGCGGAACAGGCCCTTGACCTGCTCCGGCGTCGCGTTGGTGGCGACGTCGAAGTCCTTGGGCCGCAGTCCCAGCAGCAGGTCGCGGACCGCGCCGCCCACGATGTAGGCCTCGAAGCCGGCCTCCTTGAGGGTGTGCACCACGTTGAGCGCGCGGTCGTCGACCAGGGTGGGGTCGATGGCGTGCTCCTCGGGGCCCACCTCCTGGCGTTTGCCGAAGCGGGGTTTGCTGCCGCCGAGCAGCTTGTCGAAGAACTTCTTGATCATTGTCTTGGAAAGAGATCCAGTATGCGCCAGCCGCGCTCGAGCGCGAGGATGCGCAGCCGCGCGTCGGGATTGGTGGCCACCGGATGGTCCACCTGCTCCAGCAGCGGCAGGTCGTTCATGGAATCGGAATAGAAGGTGGCCTCGACGTCGGCCCACTCCAGGCCCTTGCGCCGCAGCCACTCGGTGACACGCACCACCTTGCCCTCGCGCATCGAGGGCACGCCGGCGATCTCGCCGGTGATCCAGCCGGCGGCGTCGCGCTCCAGCTCCACCGCCAGCAGCTCGGACACGCCGAAGGCCTCGGCGATGGGGCGTGTCACCAGCTCGTTGGTGGCGGTCACGATGGCCACCGTGTCGCCGGCCTGCTGGTGGCCGCGCACCAGCTCCAGCGCGGGCTCGCGCAGCGGCAGGATCCATTCCTGCATGAAGCGTGCATGGGCCTCGCGGTAGGCGGCCTCGCCGCGGCTGCGCAGCGCCTCGACGGCGAAGCGCACGTAGTCGTGCACGTCGAGCGTGCCGGCGATGTAGTGGGCGTAGAACTCGTCGTTGCGCCGCTTGAACTCGGCGCGGTCGGTCCAGCCGATCTGCTGCGTGAACTCGCCCCACGAGTAGTCCGAGTCGATCGGCAGCAGGGTGTGGTCGAGGTCGAACAGGGCGACCTTCTTCCTCGTCATTCGTTCTCCAGCATCGAGCGGATCAGGGGGATGGTGATGGCGCGCTGCTCCCGCAGGGCGTAGGCGTCCAGGTGGTCGAGCAGCTGCATCAGGCTGCCGAGGTCGCGCGAGAAGCGGGTGAGGATGAAGTCCATGACATCATCGCCCAGGAAGATGCCGCGCGCATCGGCCGCCTGGCGCAGCACCGAGCGCCGCTCGGGCTCGCTCAGCACGTGCAGCTGGAACACGTGGCCCCAGCCCAGGCGCGTGCGCAGGTCCTCGCGCAGCTTCAGGTCGGCCGGCGGCAGCTCGCCGGCGGCGAGCACGCCGCGCTGCAGCGGCTGCGCCTGCGCGAACCAGGCGAAGGCCGCATGCTGCTGCACCGCCGAATACAGGTGCACGTCGTCCATCAGCACCACCGCCCAGCGCTCGTCGAAGGCGGGCGGCTCGGCCATGGAGGGATCGAGCCAGCCGACGGCGGCGCCCTGCTCGCGCAGGGCGGCGTGCACCGCCTGCAGCAGGTGCGTCTTGCCGCTGCCGGAGGCGCCCCACAGGTAGGTGGGCACGGGGGAGCGGGTCGGGCTGCCGGCCCACAGTTGCAGGTGCTTCCACGCCGCTTCGTTGGGTCCGGCGAGGAAGCTCGCCAGGCTGGGGCCGCGTGCCAGGCCGATATCGAGAGCCAGCTGCTTCATGAGTGGTACAAGGGGCTGGCGAGGTAGCTCGCGCGCATGCGGCGCACGGCCACCAGCAGCACGGCGCTCACCGGCAGCGCGACCAGCACGCCGACGAAGCCGAACAGCTGGCCGAAGGCGAGCAGCGCGAAGATCACGGCCAGCGGATGCAGGCCGATGCGTTCCCCGACCAGGCGGGGGGTGAGGTAGAAGCTCTCGAAGACCTGGCCGAAGCCGTAGACGACCCCGACCATCGCGAGCGCCTTGAGCGAGGCGAACTCCAGCAGGCCGGCCATCAGCGCCAGCACCATGCCCACGCCGAAGCCGACATAGGGGACGAACATGGCCAGGCCGGTGAACACGCCGATGGGCAGGGCCAGGTCGAGCCCGAACAGGCCCAGGCCGATGCTGAAGAAGGCGGCCATGCTGACCATGACCAGGAGCTGGCCGCGCAGGTACTGGCCCAGCACCTGGTCGGCCTCCTGGGTGAAGGCGTCGACGCCGGGGCGGGCGCGCGCCGGCACCAGCTCCAGCACCCGGGCCACCACGTGCTTCCAGTCCATCAGCAGGTAGAACAGCGCCACCGGCACCAGCACGGCGTTGCCGACCAGGGCCATCGCCATGCTGCCGCCCAGCTTGAGCGAGGACCAGAGCGAGCCGAAGCGTTCGCTCCAGTTCTCGTTGAGGTAGTCGCGCATCTGCTCGCGCAGGCTGCCGAAATCGAGCGCAATGTGGATGCCGTACTGCGCCAGCCAGGGCGACAGCGTGCCGTCCACCCGGTCCAGCAGCACCGGCAGCTGCTCGCGGATCAGCGGCAGCTCCTTGCTGACCACCGGCACGATCAGCAGCACCAGCCCCAGCAGGGCGATCACCAGCAGCAGTTCCACCAGGATGACCGCCACCACCCGGGGCATGCGGCCGTCCCAGGCGGCGTCGAGGCGGTCGACCACGGGGGTCAGGGCGTAGGCCAGCACAGCCGCCACGATGAAGGGCGTGAGCACGGGCCCGAGCGCCCGCAGCGCGAGCAGGGCCAGCGCCGCGATCGCCGCCCAGGCGGCCGCCCGCTTCTGCGTGGTGGTGAATTGCATCCGGTGGAGCCGCGGGCGCCATGGAGCCCGCAAGTAGAATCGACCGCAAATTCTATCGGCCGCGCCCACCAGCCCGGCCGCACCCTCCGGATGAACCCAAGCCCCCTCTCGTACAAGGATGCCGGCGTCGACATCGACGCTGGCGACGCACTGGTCGAACGCATCAAGCCGCTGGCCAAAAAGACGATGCGCGAAGGCGTGCTGGCGGGCATCGGCGGCTTCGGCGCGCTGTTCGAGGTGCCCAAGCGCTACCGCGAGCCCGTGCTGGTGAGCGGCACCGACGGCGTCGGCACCAAGCTGAAGCTCGCCTTCGAGTGGAACATGCACGACACCGTGGGCATCGACCTGGTGGCCATGAGCGTCAACGACGTGCTGGTGCAGGGCGCCGAGCCCCTGTTCTTCCTGGACTACTTCGCCTGCGGCAAGCTCGACGTGGACACGGCCGCTGCCGTGGTGGGCGGCATCGCCCGCGGCTGCGAACTGGCCGGCTGCGCCCTGATCGGCGGCGAGACGGCGGAGATGCCGGGCATGTACCCGCCCGGCGAATACGACCTGGCGGGATTCGCCGTCGGCGCGGTGGAGAAGTCGAAGATCCTGGGCGGCCAGGACGTGCGTGACGGCGACATCGTGCTGGGGCTGGCCTCCAGCGGCGTGCACTCCAACGGCTTCTCCCTGGTGCGCAAGTGCATCGAACGCGCCGGCGCCCAGCTGCCCGCCACGCTGGACGGCAAGCCCTTCCGGGAAGCCGTGATGGCGCCCACCCGCATCTACGTGAAGCCGGTGTTGGCGGCGCTGCAGCAGCACGCGGGCATCAAGGCCCTGGCCCACATCACCGGCGGCGGCTTGCTGGAGAACATCCCGCGCGTGCTGCCCGAGGGCCTGGCCGCCCACCTGCGCCAGGGCAGCTGGCCGCGCACCGAGCTGTTCGCCTGGCTGCAGGCCACGGCGGCCATCGACGACCACGAGATGAACCGCACCTTCAACAACGGCATCGGCATGGTGGTGGTGGTGGCGCCGGACGCCGCGGCGGCCGTGGCGGCATCCCTGCGTGCGGCCGGCGAGTCGGTGCACGAGATCGGCCGGATCGCACCGCGCGGCGACGGCGACCCGGTCACCGTCGGCTGATCGCGGGCGCGGCGGGCAGCCCGGGGCGCCGTCGAACGGCAGGCTGCAGCGGACAGGCGGCCCCACCGTTGCGCTGCTACAAAAGCCGGAGCACACTGGCGGTCCGTCTACTGGACCGTGCCGCCGGCGCGCTCCACACTGGCACCTCACGCAGGGAGGACTGCATGCCCGTCGTCGCGGTCGTCAACCGCAAGGGAGGAAGCGGCAAGAGCACCTTTGCCGCCCACGTCGCCGCCTGGTGCGCGCGCGAAGGACTGGCCGTGATGCTGGGCGATGTCGACCGCCAGCAGTCCAGCCGCGGCTGGCTGCGCCGGCGCGATCCGGGCCTGCCCGCCATCGCGCCCTGGGTGGTCGACCAGAAGAACGTGCTGCGGGTGCCGACCGGCATCACCCATGTGGTGCTGGACACCCCGGGCGGCCTGCATGGCTTCGAACTCGCCCGCATCGTGATGTTCGCCGACGCGATCGTCGTGCCAGTCTGCCCGTCCGTCTTCGACCGCGAATCGGCGGCCGCCTGCCTGCAGGAGCTGGCCGCCCTGCCCCGCGTGGCCAAGGGCCAGTGCCCCCTCGCGACCGTCGGCATGCGCGTGGACGGCCGCACCAGCGCCGCCAAGGTGCTCGATCAGTGGGCACAGGAACACAAGGTGCCGATGATCGGCGTGCTGCGCGAAACGCAGAACTACGTGCGCAGCCTGGAACGCGGCCTGACCCTGTTCGACCTGCCTGCCGACAAGGTGCAGACGGACCTGGCGCAGTGGCAGCCCATCGTCGACTGGCTGCGTCCCGTGCTGATGCCGGTGGCACTGCCCGAAGCGCGCAGGGAACCGGTGCTGCCGGCCCGCCGGGTGTCCGTGCTGGGGGCGCGGCCGCTGCATCCGGGCCAGGGGCTGCGCTCCACCGCCTGAAAGGGGACAGCGGGCGGTCGCCTAGTGGCGCGCCCGGCGCAGGTCCGCCACCCGGTCGGCGATGGCGTCGATGTCCAGCGCGTCCTGGGCGTGCACCAGGTAGGTCTCCAGGTCGCGCACGGCCATCGACGCCTGCCCCTGTTCGGCATGCGCGAGGCCGCGGTCGCGGTACTCGGCCCAGGCCTCGGGCAGCAGGATCAGCAGGCGGTCCTGCACGGCGATCAGCCGCTGCCAGTCCTCCTGCGCGCGGTGGATCTCCTTCAGGTTGCGCAGCATGCGCGCCAGGATGTCGCGCGGCGGCGCCGCCTGCAGGTACAGGCCCAGGGGCACCTCGAACTCGTCGACCAGGCCGCTGCGCCGCTTGTAGGGCTCGAGGCGCTCCGACAGCTCCTCGCGTGACAGCGACTGCCCGGTGAAGGGATCGATCACCACCTGCCCTTTGGGGAGGTTGACCTTGACCATGAAGTGGCCGGGGAAGCAGACCCCGCGCGCATGCAGGCCGATGCCCTGCGCCAGCTCGATCCACAGCACGGCCAGCGAGATCTGGATGCCGCGCCGGGTGCGCAGCACCACATGGAGGTAGCTGTTGTCGGGGTCGCAGTAGTCGTTGACGTTGCCGCCGAAGCTGAGGTCGCGGAAGAAGAACTGGTTGAGGGTGCGCAGCCGCTGCAGGGGAGCGGCGTCGGCGGGGATGCGCCGCTTGAGGCGGGCGAGCAGCTGGTCGACATCGCCCAGGGTGGCCTGCAGGTCGAGGTCGGGGTACTCGTCCTGGCCCAGGCTGGCGGCCGCCTCGAGCAGGGGGAACTGCTCGTCGCTTTGCACCAGGGTCCGGAAGTACTCCAGCGGACTCGGCGCCAGGAATTGCAGGGACGGCATGGCAGGGTTTTTAATGGACGGGCTGGGAAGCGTCAAGACGGCAGCGTAGCAACGCCATGTCAACGCTTCGTGCAGCAGCTCCTTCAGCGCGTGACAAATTGCCGCAGCTTCACGCCCGCGGCCAGCAGCGCGAGGAAGTAGATGGCGCCCGACACCGCCAGCATGCCCGCCATCGCGCCGGCGCGCTTGAAAGGCTCGCCGCGCCACTGCACCCAGGGGAAGTAATGGGCCGCCCACAAGAGGAAGATGGCCACCAGCGCGGTGCCCGCCAGCACCTGCAGGCCGAACCGCCCCCAGCCCGGGCTGGGCTTGAAGCTGCCCCGGCGCACCAGGCCCACCAGCAGCCAGACGGCATTGATCAGCGCGCCGATCCCGATCGACAGCGCCAGCCCGGCATGCTTCAACACCGGCACCAGCACGATGTTCAAGAGCTGCGTGATCACCAGGACCACGATGGCGATGCGCACCGGCGTGCGCATGTCGCGGCTGGCGTAGTAGCCCGGCGCCAGCACCTTGATCGCCACCAGCCCCAGCAGGCCCAGGCCGTAGCCCATGAGCGCATGCGCCACCTGGTAGACGTCGTTGTCGCGGAAGGCGCCATAGTGGTAGAGCGTGGCCACCAGCGGCTCGGCGAACACCAGCAGGGCAACCGCCGAAGGCACGGCCAGCAGCACCACCAGCCGCAGACCCCAATCGAGCATGGCCGAATAGCGTTCGGCGTCCTGGCTGGCGCGGGCCGCCGCCAGCTGCGGCATGAGCACCACCCCCAGGGCCACCCCCAGCATCGCCGTCGGGAATTCCATCAGCCGGTCGGCATAGCCCAGCCAGCTGACGCTGCCCGGCTGCAGCCAGGAGGCGATCTGCGTGTTGATCAACAGCGAGATCTGCGCCACGCCCACACCCAGCAGCGCCGGCGCCATGGTGCGCAGCACGCCGCGCATGGCCGGATCGTGCCAGGCGGCGCGCAGGCGCCCCCAACCCAGCCCGACGCGCGGCAGCAGGCCCAGGCGGTGCAGCGCCGGCACCTGCACGGCCAGCTGCAGCACGCCGCCGGCCATCACCCCCGCCGCCATCGCGTAGATCGGCTCGATGCCCATGCGGCCGAACCAGGGCGCGCCCCAGGCCGCCGCGACGATCAGGCACAGGTTCAGCAGCACCGGCGTGGCCGCCGGCACGGCGAAGCGCTTCCAGGTGTTGAGGATGCCCGCCGACAGCGCCACCAGCGACATGAAGCCGATGTAGGGGAACATCCAGCGGGTCATCAGCACCGCGGCGTCGTAGCTTTGCGGGTCCTGGCGGAAGCCGCTGGCCAGCGCCCAGACCAGCACGGGCGCGCCGGCCACGCCCAGCACGCAGGTCAGCACCAGGGCCCAGAACAGGATGGTGGCGACGCTGTCGATCATGCGCCGCGTGGCCTCCTCGCCGTCGCGCTCCTTGCTGTGGGCCAGGGCCGGCACGAAAGCCTGGCTGAAGGCGCCTTCGGCGAACAGCCGGCGGAACAGGTTGGGAATGCGGAAGGCGACGTTGAAGGCGTCGGTGAAGGCGCTGGCGCCGAAGGCCGCCGCCATGAGGAATTCACGCAGCAGGCCGGTGACCCGGGACGCCAGCGTGAACAAGGAGATGACGGAGGCGGCTTTGAACAGGGTCACGCGGCCGAGTTTAGCCCCCGGGTCGGGCGCTGCGCCCCCACGGCGGCGGGGAGAAGGCGGGCGGCTATAATGGTGGGCTTTGCTGGCATCATCCTCAGACACCTAAAGGATTACACACATGGCCTCTGCCAAACCCAAGAAGAAGAACCCCCGCCTCGCGTCGGGCCGCAAGCGCGCGCGCCAGAACGTGAAGCTCAACGCAGCCAACACCTCGCTGCGCTCCAAGTACCGCACCGCGGTGAAGAACGTCGAGAAGGCGGTCGCCGCCGGCGACAAGGCCAAGGCGACCGAACTGTTCGCCAAGGCGCAATCGATCGTGGACACGGTGGCCGACAAGGGCATCTTCCACAAGAACAAGGCGGCGCGCGACAAGAGCCGCCTGTCGGCCAAGGTCAAGGGCCTGCAGGCCGCCGCAGCCTGACGCACCAGCGTCGGGTCAGCCCGTGAGTCGCAAGGCCCACGCCGTTTGAACCGGGTGCGCTGCCAGCAAAGCAAAAAGTGAAAAACCGCCTTCGGGCGGTTTTTTCATGGCCAATCGCACTGCAAGAAGGCCGGACAGCCGGACGCAAAAGTCGCCAAGGTTTCGCAAAGGTCGCAAAAGGACTTCCGACTTTTGTTGGCTGTTCTTTTGCGCCCTTTGCGTAGCTTTCGCGACTTTTGCGTCCGGCTGTCCGGCGTTCTAAGCTCGCGGATCAGCCACCCTCGCCCGACTCGGACACCGTCAGTTCGTTGTCCCTGGCGAAGTTCATGACGAAGTCCCAGGCCATGACGTCGTAGTCGCGCAGGGCCGGGTTGACGATGACGCACTTGACGCCGCCGATGACGGTGGGCACGCACCAGGGCGAATAGCTGAGATGGCTCCCCGGGGCGGCGCCGCCCGGGCGGAATGGGCTCATCACGCCGGCCAGGCGTTCGGCCCAGTCGCTGGGGCGGAACGTCCTGCCGTCCTTCGTGATGCCCTTGATGAAGACCTTTTTGGCGGTGCTGGATCCCATGGAATCGGCCGTGCTGCGGCGCACAAGTATTCTATCTTATATAAGAGTTGACCCAGAAGGACGCATCGCAGTGATGCGGAATTCTCAAGCAAGGCACGCAATGCGTGTGCCTACAATCGTGCTCCAGCGGCTCACCACATGGAGCCGATTTTCTTTCCCGCTAGAGGATTCCATGGCCCACATCGAGGCGGCATCGCCCCACACCATGAACACCTACGGCCGCCTGCCGATCGCGCTGTCGCACGGCCAGGGGGTGTACGTCTGGGACGTCAACGGCAAGCGCTACCTGGACGCGCTGGCCGGCATCGCGGTCAACACGCTCGGCCACAACCACCCCAAGCTGGTGCCGGCCCTGCAGGACCAGGTGTCGAAGATCATCCACAGCTGCAACTACTACCACGTCCCCAACCAGGAGAAGCTGGCGGCCAAGCTGGTCGAGCTGTCCGGCATGGAGAACGTCTTCTTCGGCTCCAGCGGCCTGGAAGCCAACGAGGGCGCGATCAAGCTGGCGCGCAAGTGGGGCCACGACCGCGGCATCGAGCGCCCGGAGATCGTGGTCTACGAGAAGGCCTTCCACGGCCGCAGCATCGCCACCCTGTCGGCCACCGGCAACGAGAAGGTGCAGAAGGGCTTCGGCCCGCTGGTCGAGGGCTTCATCCGCGTGCCGATGAACGATATCGACGCACTGCGCCGCGCCACCGAGGGCAACAAGAACGTGGTCGCGGTGTTCTTCGAGACCATCCAGGGCGAAGGCGGCATCAACCAGATGCGCATCGACTACCTGCAGAAGGTGCGCGAGCTGTGCGACCAGAAGAACTGGCTGCTGATGATCGACGAGGTGCAGTGCGGCATGGGCCGAACCGGCAAGTGGTTCGCCCACCAGTGGGCCGGCATCCAGCCCGATGTCATGCCCCTGGCCAAGGGCCTGGGCTCGGGCGTGCCGATTGCCGCCCTGGTGGCCGGCAAGAAGGCGGCCGACGTGTTCCAGCCCGGCAACCACGGCACCACCTTCGGCGGCAACCCGCTGGCCATGCGCGCCGGCGTGGAAACCATCCGCATCATGGAAGAGGACGGCCTGCTGGACAACGCGGCGCGCGTCGGCGCGCACCTCAAGGGCGCGCTGGCCCGCGAACTGGGCGGCCTCAAGGGCGTGCTCGAGATCCGCGGCCAGGGCCTGATGATCGGCATGGAGCTGGCCCGCCCCTGCGGCGTGCTGACCGAGCGAGCGGCGCAGGCCGGCCTGCTGATCTCGGTCACCGCCGACACCGTGGTGCGGCTGCTGCCGCCGCTGATCATGACCGAGGCCGAGGCCGACGACGTGGTCGCCATCCTCGCGCCGCTGGTGAAGGAGTTCCTCGCGCAATGACGGCCATCCGGCATTTCCTGCAGTTCACCGACCTCGCCGCCGACGAGATCCGCTGGATCTTCGAGCGCGCGGCGGTCATCAAGCGCAAGTTCAAGGCGTACGAGAAGTACCACCCGCTGGCCGACCGCACGCTGGCCATGATCTTCGAGAAGGCCTCCACGCGCACGCGGGTGAGCTTCGAGGCCGGCATGTACCAGCTCGGGGGCTCGGTGGTGCACCTCACCACCGGCGACTCGCAGCTGGGGCGCGCCGAGCCCATCGAGGACAGCGCCAAGGTGATCAGCCGCATGGTCGACCTGGTGATGATCCGCACCTTCGGCCAGGACAAGATCGAGCGCTTCGCCGCGCATTCGCGGGTGCCGGTGATCAACGGCCTGACCAACGAATTCCATCCCTGCCAGATCCTGGCGGACATCTTCACCTACATCGAGCACCGCGGTTCCATCGAAGGCCGCGTGGTGGCCTGGGTGGGCGACGGCAACAACATGGCCAACACCTGGCTGCAGGCCGCCGAACTGCTGAACTTCAAGGTGCACCTGAGCACGCCCTCCGGCTACGAGGTCGACCAGGACGTCGCCGGCATCCGCAGCAGCGACAGCTACCGCGTGTTCAAGGATCCGATGGAAGCCTGCCGCGGCGCCGACCTGGTGACCACCGACGTCTGGACCAGCATGGGCTTCGAGGCCGAGAACGAGCAGCGCCGCCAGGCCTTTGCCGACTGGCGCGTCGACGCCGAGATGATGAAGGTCGCCAAGCCCGACGCCCTGTTCATGCACTGCCTGCCGGCGCACCGCGGCGAGGAGGTCGAAGCCGAAGTCATCGACGGCCCGCAGTCCGTGGTGTGGGACGAGGCGGAGAACCGCATGCACGTGCAGAAGGCGCTGATGGAGTACCTGCTGCTGGGGAAGGTGGCGGACTGAGGGAGCCTGGGAGGAGGTGCGCGGCGCGTGGCGGGGCTCGCCGCGCGCGCCCTGCAAGCGGCATCGGGAGCGCCCTGGATGCGGCCGGATCAGGCCTTGCGCGCCGGCTTCCGTTGTCCTGGCGCCGCCGGGATCGCTGCCGACTCCCTCAGACGCTCGCCTCCGCCCGCGCGGCCTCCAGCACCTGGCTCACGGCGTCGCCCAGCTGCGCGATGTCGAAAGGCTTGCGCAGGATGCGCGGCCGCCCGGCCAGGCGCTCGACCGCCGCCATGTCGGCATAGCCGGTGGCCAGGATGACCGGCACGTTGCCCACCAGCTTGCGCGCCTCGGAAATCACCTCGGCGCCCGTCATGTCGGGCATGGCGTAGTCGACCACCAGCAGGTCGGGCTTCATGGCATGCAGCGAGGTCAACGCCTCGCCGCCATTGGCGGCCTCGGTCACCTTGTAGCCGATCAGGCTCAGGCACTCGACGATCACCCGCCGCACGTCGGCGTCGTCCTCCACCACCAGGATGTGCGCCGCGCCGGCCACCACCGGCGCCTTCTGCGCCTGCAGGGCCGCCAGCGGCTCATCGCTCTCTCCATCGGCCTGCGGGAACAGCATCTCCACCGCGGTGCCCTTGCCCTCCTCGCTGCGGATGCGCGCGATGCCACCGGACTGCCGGGCGAAGCCGTAGACCTGGCTCAGGCCGAGCCCGGTGCCCTGCCCCACCGGCTTGGTGGTGAAGAAGGGGTCGAACACCTTGGGCAGCACGTTGGCCGGGATGCCGGGCCCGGTGTCGCTCACGCTGACGATGACGTAGTCGCCCGCGGGCAGGTCGCGCTCGTCGGTGTCGAAGTAGCGCGTGCCGGTGGTGATCTTCAGCCGGCCACCTTCGGCCATGGCGTCCTTGGAGTTCACCGCCAGGTTGAGCACGGCCATCTCGAGCTGGCTGGGATCGAGCAGGACCACGGCGTCCTCCTCGCACAGGTCGAATTCGACCTCGACGCCCGAGCCCACCGAGATCTCCAGCAGGTCCTTCATGCCCGTGATCAGCTGGTTCACCTGCGTCAGCTTGGGCATCAGCGACTGGCTGCGGGCGAACGACAGCAGCTGGTTGGTCAGGCGCGCGCCGCGCCGCGCCGCGCTCTTGGCACGGTCGACCACCGGCTTGACCTTCTCCTCCTTGGCATAGAGGGACACCAGCTCGAGGTTCATGTTGACCACGTGAAGCAGGTTGTTGAAGTCGTGGGCGATGCCGCCGGTGAGCCGGCCGATCGCCTCCATCTTCTGCACCTGCGTCAGCGCCGCCTGCGCCCGCTCGCGCTCGTTGATCTCCTTCATGAGCCGGTCGTTGGCGCTGGCGAGCTCGCGCGTGCGCTGCAGGATGCGGTCCTCCAGTTCCGTGTTCAGGCGCTGCAGCTCGCTGCGCGTGCGGCTCAACTCCTGCAGGTGCTCGCGCGCCGCGTACTGGCGGCGCCGCGCGCGCACGGCGGACTCCGCCGCGCTGGCCAGCGTCTCGGCGTTGAGCGGGCGCTCCAGCAGCACCAGGTTGCCGAGGCTGTGCAAGGTCTGGAATTCCTTCTCCGGACGCCGCCCCTCGCGCTTGGTGGCCAGCACGACGAAGGGGAAATCGGACCAGGATGGCTGCCGGCCCAGCCAGTCCAGCAGCCGGTTGTCGGACAGCGCGTCGGCAAGCGCCTCCTCGGTGAGGATCACCGCGGCCGCGCCCTCCTGCAGGCAGTCCATGAGGTGCCCATGCTCCGGGCAGACGAAGGCGTCGATGCCTTGCGCCTCGAGCACGCCCTTGACCACCGCGGCGTCGCGCCCGCGGGGCGCGTAGATCAGGACGCGCAGCTCGTTCATGTCGTTTTCTTCGCGTCGCCCAGCAGCCGCAGGCCGCCGCGGTAGACCGGCACACCCGTGAGCACGCCCTCGAAATCGGTGAGTTCCTCCCCCAGTTCCACGCCGCCCGGCGTCAGGCGGAACTCGCGGATGGTCAGCTCGTGGCGGTTGGTGCGGCTCTTGACCATGGAGATCGCCTTGAGGAGCTTGCCGCGGCCCTCGAAGAACCGGAACAGCAGGAGGCCGTCGCTGAGGTAGCTCATGTCGACGTCGCTCGACATCTCACCCACCAGGCCGTGCTGGCCGAGGACCAGGATGGTGACCACGTTCTGGTGGTTCAGGTAGGTCAGCAGCTCGTGCATCTGCAGCATGAGGTGCTTGCCGCCCGGCATGGCATGCAGGTAGGCGTTGAGGCTGTCGATCACGACGACCCGCGCCTCGTGCTCCTCCACGGCCTGCCGCACCATGTGCGCGAACTCGCCGGGCGAGACTTCCGCCGGGTCGAGCTGCACCACCTGCAGCCGGCCCTGCGCGATGAAGGGCTGGAGGTCCATGCCCAACGCGCGCGAACGCAGCACCAGCGTGGCCAGCCCCTCGTCGAACAGGTAGTACACGGCCTTCTCGCCGCGCCGCAGCGCGGCCACCACGCAGGCGACGGCGGTGGTGGTCTTGCCGGCACCCGAGGGGCCGATGAACAGCGTGTTGCTGCCGTAGGGCAGGCCGCCGCCCATCAGCGCGTCGAGCTTGGGGATGCCGGTGGCGCAGACCTTCGCGTCCGAATCCATGCGGTGCTCGGCGGCCACCAGCCGCGGGAACACCGACAGGCCGCCGTTGTCGAGGTTGAAGTCGTGCTCGCCGCCGCGAAAGCGGATGCCGCGCATCTTCACCACCCGCAGCCGGCGCCGCTCGGGACCGTACTGGTCCACCGCCTGCTCGAGGCTGATGACCCCGTGCGCGATGCTGTGCAATTGCACCTCGCTTTCCCGCGCGGAGCGGTCGTCGAGCATCAGCACCGTGACATCGCGGCCCAGGAAGAAGTTCTTCAGCGCCAGCACCTGGCGGCGGTAGCGCAGCGGGTTCTGCGCCAGCAGGCGCATTTCGGACAGGCTGTCGAACACCACGCGCGTGGGCCGCAGGCGGTCGACCGCGTCCATCACGCCGCGCACCGTCTCGCCCAGCTCGATCTCGGAGGGGTGCAGGATGGACTGCTCGGACTCGGGGTTGAGGCCTTCGCCGCTGACCAACTCGAAGACCTCCACGCCATCGAGCGACCAGCCGTGCGAGGCGGCCACGGTGCGCAGTTCCTCGGTCGTTTCCGAGAGCGTCACGTAGACCCCTCTCTCGCCGCGCCGGGCGCCGTCCATGAGGAACTGCAGGCCGAGCGTGGTCTTGCCCGCGCCGGGGTTGCCCTCGATCAGGTACAGGTGGTTGACCGGCAAGCCGCCGCCCAGCACGTCATCCAGCCCCGGGACGCCGGTGGACAGGCGGGGCTGGACAGGGAGGTCGGCGGGAGGTTTGGTGGTTCTCATCCAGTACAGGCGGCCACAGGACAGCGGCTGCGCTCATGGTACCGGTTGGCCTGGCGCCCGCCTGTAGGCTCATTCCCACAGCGCCGTGCGCGGCCCGTTGCAGACGCGGCGTCAGCGGACGGCTTCGGCTTCCTGGAGGCTGCGCCACATCACCTTGCCGCTGCCGCTCTTGGGCAAGGCCTCGACGAATTCGACGATGCGCGGCACCTTGTAGACGGCCATGTGTTCGCGGCACCAGGCCACGATGTCCTCTTCACTTACCTGGCCGCGATGGGACGGCCGCAGCACCACCACGGCCTTGACCGTCTCGCCGCGGTAGGGGTCGCGGGCGGCGATCACGCACGCCTCCTGGATGGCGGGGTGCTTGAACATCAGCGCCTCCACCTCGGCCGGCCACACCTTGAAGCCCGAGGCATTGATCATGCGCTTGAGGCGGTCGGTGATGAAGAAGTAGCCGTCCTCGTCGGTGCGCCCCAGGTCGCCGGTGCGGAAGAAGCGCTTGCCGGCGAAAGTGACGAAGGCCGCGGCCGTGGCCTCGGGCTGCTGCCAGTAGCCGTCGAACACCATCGGGCCGTGCACGATGATCTCGCCCGGCTCTCCCGGCGGCAGTTCGCGCAGCGTCTGCGGGTCCACCACCCGGGCGTCGCAGCCGATGAAGGGGATGCCCAGGCATTGCTGGCGCGGCGCGTCGGGCGGATTGCTGTGCGAGGGCGCCGCCGTCTCGGTCAGGCCGTAACCCTCGACGTAGCGCAGCCCGAACTGCTCCTGCAGGCGCTGGGCCACGGCCTGCGGCATGGCCGCGCCGCCGCCGCCGATGTAGCGCAGGCTGGACAGGTCGTAGTTGGCGAACTCCGGGCTGCCCAGCAGGTCGATCACCATGGTGGGGATGTTGGTCCAGTTGGTGACCTGCCAGCGCGAGATCAGCCAGCCGGCGACGTCGCGGTCCCAGCGCGGCATCACCACCAGCGTGCCGCCCACCCAGATGCTGGCGTGCAGCACGCTCACCATGCCGGTGATGTGGAACATGGGCACCACCAGCAGGGCGACGTTCTCCGCCGTCGCATTGCCCCAGACCGCACTGGCCATGGCGTTGTGCATCAGGCTGCGGTGCGGATGCATGCAGCCCTTGGGAAGGCCGGTGGTGCCGCTGGTGTAGGGCAGCACGGCCAGGTCGGCCGGTCCCACCGTGAGCGGCGGCGGGGGCCCTTGCGTGGCGAGCGCGTCACTCCATGCGGCCACGCTGCCGCCGGCGAGCCGCGGCAGCGGATGCCGCACCAGCAGCCAGTCGCGCCAGGCCGGCGGCAGCGGGCCCGCATCGGCGGACTGGGGATCGAAGGCGTCGGTGAACTGCGTGACGATCAGGTGCGCCAGGCGCTGCCGCGCCGGCAGGCCGGCATCGGCGCGCACCAGTTCCGGCGCCAGGTCGCCGGTGGTGATGGCCACCCGTGCGCCGGCGTCGGTGATGTAGTGCTGCAGCTCGTCGGCCTTGTTCATCGGATTGACCGGCACCACCACCGCGTTGGCGCGCAGGATCCCGAAGTGCGCCACCACCAGCTGCGGGCAGTTCTGCATCACCAGGAGCACGCGGTCACCCTTTCGCACGCCCTGGGCATGCAGGTGCGCCGCCAGCCGCTCGGCCTGGGCCTGCAGCTGTCCATAGCTCAGCGCCTGGCCGAAGAACAGCAGCGCCGCCTTGTCCGGAAAGCGGCGGGCATTGGTGGCGACGTTGTCCCAGAGCGAGGTGGCCGGCGCCGTCAGCGCGTAGGGCAGGCGCCGCGGCCAGAACTTGTGGTGGGGTCGGTCCATGGGGCGCAGCGTAGTCGCGCCGGCCGCCGGCGCCATCGGGGAAGGCCCCGAGCCGCGTCACCTGCGCGACCGCCGATATGATGGTCCGGCACGCGAACGAGCGAGCGACGAAGGCATGCAGGAACGGCGCCAAGCGGCTGCGGGCGGAGTCGCCGAGGAGTGCCGAGAAGGACCGAACCGATGGACGCCACCGCCCGCATCACCCAAGCCCTGCTGCAGGCCCGCCACGAACGACGGCCGCTGCACTGGCAGCAGGCCCTGCCCGCCGACGTCGAGGCGGCCTGCGCGGTGCAGGAGGCGACGGCCGCGGCGCTGGGCGGCATCGCCGGCTGGAAGGTCGGCGCGGCCAGCCCGACGGCGCAGCCCTCCTGTGCGCCGCTGCCGCGCGGCGCCCTGTTGCCCATGGGCTCGCAGCTGCCCGGGCCGCTGCGCGGCATCGAGGTCGAGGTCGCGTTGCGCCTCGGGCGCGACCTGGAGGCCGACGTACCGCCCGACCCGCGCGAACTGCAGCAGGCGGTGGACCAGGTGCTGCCGGCGATCGAGGTGGTCGAAACACGCCTGGACGGCTGGCGCGACGCGGCGCCGCTGGCGCAGATGGCCGACCTGCAGTCGCACGGCGCACTGGTGCTGGGCCGGCCGGCGGCCATCGCGCCGGCCGAAGTCGACCTGCGTCGGCTGCTCGCCTACCTCGCC
>JAEZKX010000255.1 GCA_023436025.1 Pseudomonadota bacterium
GGCTGGGCCGGCACGGGAGCCGGTTGCGCTGCGGCGGCCTTCGGAGCCGCAGTGGGGGGAACTGCGCGGGCCGGCGGCGCCTTGGGCGCGGCTGCCTTCGCAGGAAGGTTCTTGGCGGCGGTGACCACCGCCTTGGCACCCGCCGCGACCGCTTTCGCGACCGCGCCGAGGGCCTTGCCCGCGGCCGACTTGGCTGCGGGCGGGGATGCGGGCTTCGCGACGGATTTCGCGCTCTTCGCGGGGACGGCCTTGGCGGCCGGCTTGGCCGGCGCCTTGGCAGCCGGCTTTGCCTTGGCCGCGGTCTTGGGCGCAGCCTTGGCCGGTGCCTTCGCAGCCGCCTTGGCGGGCGCTTTCGGCGCAGCCTTGGCAGCCACCCGGGACGGCGACTTGGTGGCGGCTTTCGCCGCCGGCTTGGCCTTGGCCGTGGCCGCGGGCTTCACGCCCTTGGCCGCCGGCTTCGCTTTCACCGCGGGTTTTTTCGTTTTCGCAGCGGCCTTGGGCTGAGCCTTCACGTCCCGTCTCCTCGCTTGGTCGGCGCCGGCGGCCGCGAGGCCAATGCCTGCGGACCTGCCTTTCGACTGGGGGTGAGCGCCGTCATGACCGCGATTTATACCCTGATTGTCAACATCTGCACGACTGTGCACCTCCTTTTCGACGGCGCGCGCAAATCCGCCCCTGCCGGGGCCAAAGCCCGGGAGTTGCGGAAGCGAGACAAAGATGGCCACTGCGGGGCTGAATACGAAAGAGGGCCAGACTACCGGCGCTGCCGGCTGGGCCCTTTCGGACCGCGCCCCGCTGGCGCGTCAGACAAGGCACTGCTCGAGGCCCTGCAGGAAGATGTCGCGCGGCAGGTCGATGCCGATGAAGACCATCTTGGACAGGCGGGGTTCGCCCTCGGCCCAGGCCGGCCCGAGGTCGCTTCCCATCAGCTGGTGCACGCCCTGGAAGATCACCTTGCGCTCGGTGCCCTTCATGTTCAGCACGCCCTTGTAGCGAAGCATGCGCGGGCCGTAGATGTTGACGATGGCGCCGAGGAAGTCTTCCAGCTTCATCGGATCGAAGGCGCGTTCCGATCGGAACACGAAGCTCTTGACGTCGTCGTCGTGGTGGTGGTGGTGCGGGTGGTCGCAGTGCTCGCCATGCGCGTGGTCGTGACCGTGGTGGTCGTGGTCGTGCCCATGGTGGCCGTGGTCGTCTTCCTTCAGGAAGTCCGGGTCGATGTCGAGCTTGGCGTTCAGGTTGAAGCCGCGCAGGTCGAACACGTCCTGGATCGGCACTTCGCCGAAATGCACCTGCTTCAGCGGTGCCCGCGGGTTCATGTGCTTGAGCCGGTGCACCAGGGCCTCGACCTCTTCCTTCGAAACCAGGTCGGTCTTGCTGATGAAGATCTGGTCGGCAAAGCCGACCTGGCGGCGCGCCTCCTGGCGATCGTCGAGCTGCTTGTCGGCATGCTTGGCGTCCACCAGCGTGAGGATGGAGTCCAGCAGGAAGCTCTCGGCGATCTCGTCGTCCATGAAGAAGGTCTGGGCGACGGGGCCGGGGTCGGCCAGGCCGGTGGTCTCGATCACCACCCGCTCGAAGTCGAGCAGGCCCTTGCGCTTCTTGGCCGCCAGCAGCTGCAGGGTGGAGCGCAGGTCCTCGCGGATGGTGCAGCAGATGCATCCGTTGCTCATCTGGACGATCTGTTCCTTCGTCTCGGTGACGAGGATGTCGTTGTCGATGTTCTCCTCCCCGAACTCGTTCTCGATCACGGCGATCTTCTGGCCGTGCGCCTCGCTCAGCACGCGCTTGAGCAGCGTCGTCTTGCCCGAGCCGAGGAAGCCCGTGAGGATGGTGGTGGGAATGAGGCTCATGGCGGCAGTTTAGCCGTCGCCGCAAAGGCGGGCTTTGGAGCGGAAAAGCGGGCAGGCAGCCGGACAGCCGAACAGCCAAACAGCCAAACAGCCAAACAGCCAAACAGCCAAACAGCCAACAGCCAACAGCCGGACGCAAAAGTCGCAAAGGTTTTTCGCAAAAGTCGCGAAAGGTCTTCCAGAATATTCTTGGCTGTTCTTTTTGCGACCTTTGCGCAGCTTTCGCGACTTTTGCGTCCGGCAGTCCGCCTGCTCACTTGCCACCTTGGCGCAGCTTTCGCGACTTTTACGCCCGGCAGTCCGCCTGCTTACTTGCGCAGGACCACCAGCCCTTTCAGGTACTCGCCCTCGGGGAAGGCCAGGGTCATCGGATGGTCGGGGGCGGCGCCCAGGTGCGCGGCGATGTAGCCGTCGACGCCGGCGTCCGTGCCGGCGGAGGCCACGATCTTGTGGAACAGGTCGGCCGGGATGCCGCCGGAGCAGGAGTACGTGAACAGCGCGCCGCCGGGCGCCAGCAGCTTCAGCGCCAGCCGGTTGATGTCCTTGTAGGCCCGCGCCGCGCGCTCGGCATGCGCCACGGTCGGCGCCAGCTTGGGCGGATCGAGCACGATGGCGTCGAACTGGCGACCGGCCTCGCCGTAGCGGCGCAGCATCTGATTGACGTCGGCATCGACGAACTCGGCGGCCCCGGCATCGAACCCGTTGAGCGCGACGTTGGCGCGGGCGCGCTCCAGCGCCGGCGCGGACGAGTCGATCGAGGTGACCTCGGCTGCGCCGCCGGCCAGGGCCGCCACCGTGAAGCCGCCGGTGTAGCAGTAGCAGTTGAGCACCCGGCGCGCATCCAGGCGCCGCACCCAGTCGGCGAACAGCGCACGGTTGTCGCGCTGGTCCAGGTAGAAGCCGGTCTTGTGGCCGATGGCGATGTCGAGCCCGAACTTCCAGCCGTGCTCGGTGACCACCAGCGCGGTGTCGCCCGCCCCCCGCAGCCAGCCAGTGGCCTCGGGCAGGCCTTCCAGGCCGCGGGCATTGGCGTCCGAGCGCTCGTAGAGACGCTGCAGGCCGGTCACGCGCAGCAGGGCGTCGGCCAGCGCCTTCTTCCAGCGCTCGGCGCCGGCCGAGAGGAACTGGGCCACCAGGGTGTCGCCGTAGCGGTCGACTACCAGGCCGGGCAGGCCGTCGGATTCGCCGTGCACCAGGCGCACGCCGTCGCTGGGCACGGCCAGGCGCGCGCGCATGGCGACGGCGGCCGCGACCCGGCGCTCGAAGAAGGCCGCGTCGATGCGTTCGGCCGCATCGAAGCTCCAGGCACGGGCGCGCATCTTGGAGGCCGGGCTGAAGGCGGCCCAGGCCAGGAATTCGCCGCTGGCCGATTCCACCCGGACCGTCTCGCCCGTATCGGCGCCGCCGCGGGCCACGGCCGAGTCGAAGATCCACGGATGGCGACGCAGCAGCGAGCGCTCACGGCCTTCCCTCAAACGGATGACTTTCATGGGCCGATTGTCCGCTCTCGGGCTGCAGGGGCTGGCGACGCCGGTCCAATGCTGACAACATGTAGTAACAAATGTTGAAGGACTTGCACGCCTGTCTGGTGGCCGCATCGCTGGCCCTGGGTGTGCTCGCGCCGCCCTCCGCCCTTGCGGCACCGGCCGTGGAACTGGATCCGGACCATGCGCCGCAGCGCTTGCTGGCCAGCGGCGAAGCCTTCGTCGACGCCACTGGGCAGCGCACGGTGGAAGCGGTGGCCGCCGACCCCGGCCTGCCCTGGCAGCCGCTCGGCGCCGGGGCGATCTGGCCGCTGTCGCGCGGCAAGGCGCTGTGGGTGCGCTTCACCGTCCGCACCGAGGCCAACCCGGTGGCCGAACGCTGGTACCTCGAGGTGCCCTACCCTGGCCTCGACGAAGTGGCGCTGTTCGCCCAGGACGGCAACGGCGGGTGGGTCGTGAGCCGCGCCGGCGACACCTTGCCCGTGGCCGAGTGGCCGGTGCCGCACCGCCATCCGGTGCTGCCGCTGGCGATGGGCGCCGCCGACACCCGCACGCTGTACGTCCGCATCGAGAACAGCCACGCCTTCAGCGCCCCGCTGCAGTTCGACACGGAGAGCAACCTGAGCCTGGCCGAACAGCGCGCCACCCTGCTGCTCGGTCTCTACTTCGGCCTGGTGGCGCTCACCGCCCTGCTCTCCCTGGTGATCGCCGTCACCCTACGCGACCGCGCGTTCGCGCTGTTCGCCGCGACCGTGCTGGCCCTGGGCCTGACACAGGCGGGCATGACCGGCATCTCCGGCATGCACCTGTGGCCGCATTCGCCCTGGTGGTCCGACGTCGCCGTGTTCGTCTGGCCGGTGCTGGCCGCCGGGCTGATGTGCGCCTTCGCCGCCGCGGTGATCGCGCTGAAGGAGCGGGCGCGCTGGGCCCACCGGGTGCTCAATGGCCTGGCCGCCCTGTCGCTGCCGCTGGTGGCGGTCTTGCTGGCGGCCGACCCGTCGCTGCGCTACCGGCTGATGATGCCCTACGTGGCTGCCTGCATCCCGGTGCTGGCCGCGCTCCTCGTCTGGGCGCTGGCGCGCGGCGACCGCTATGCGGGCTGGATGCTGGCCGGCTTCCTGCCGGTGGCGGTGGGCGCGGCACTGCCGCTGGCCCGCACCGCGGGCCTGATCCCGGCCAGCTTCTGGACCATGCACGCGATGCAGATCGCGCTGGCCATCCAGCTGCCGGTGCTGCTGGTGATGCTGCTGCACCGCAGCCAGCAGCGGCGCGACTATGCACGCCGCATCCAGGGCCTGGACCGCATCGACCCGGCCACCGGCCTGATCAACGCCGCGGTGTTCCGTGAACGGCTCGTGCGACTGATCGCGCGCTCGGTGCGCTTCAAGTACCGCAGCGCCATCCTGATGGTGGACATCACCAACCTCGACCAGATCCGGCGCGACTTCGACCGCCGCGCGATGGAGGAGCTGCCGCTGCGGGTGGCCGGCCGGCTGCTGGGCGCGGCGCGCGAGATCGACAGCGTGGCGCGGCTCGCCGAGCAGCGCTTCGGCCTGCTGCTGGAAGGGCCGCTGCGCGCCGAGGAGGTCGCCGAGGCGGCCCCGCGCATCGTCGCGCGCTGCCTGATGCCTTTCAAGGACAAGCCGATGAGCTGGGCGCCGCAGGTGCGGGTGGCGCAGGGACTGATCCCCAAGGACGGCACCGATGCCGACCACCTGATCCGCCAGCTGGAAGACCTGCTGGAAGGGGCGCCGGCGGACAGCCGGCGGGCGGTGTTCATGGTGTCCAAGCCCAACCTGCCCGCGCCGGTGCCGTTGACGCCGTCGACGTACTGAAGAGCCCGAACACCGGCGGCGCCCGCCGGCGCGGTCCCCTACTTCCGCTTCGCCCGCGGATGCGCCGCGTCGTAGGCCTTGGCCAGGTGCTGGAAATCGAGCCGCGTGTACACCTGCGTGGTGGCGATGTTGGCGTGCCCCAGCAGCTCCTGCACCGCGCGCAGGTCGCCGCTGGACTGCAGGACATGGCTGGCGAAGGAGTGGCGCAGCATGTGCGGATGCACCGGCGTCGCCAGCCCGGCGCGCAGGCTGCGTCCCTTCAGCCGCTGCCACACCGCCGTGGCGCCCAGGCGCCGCCCGTGCCGCCCGACGAACAGCGCGGCCTCGGCCAGCGGGCCGCGCTGCGCCAGCCAGGCCGCCAGCGCATCCAGCGCCTTGCGGCCCACCGGCACGCTGCGGCGCTTGCTGCCCTTGCCCAGCACATGCGCCTCGCCCGCGTCGGCGTCGATCCAGCCCTTGGCGGCGGGGCCGGGCTGCGCATCGAGGCCCACCAGCTCGCCGACCCGCAGGCCGCAGCCATAGAGCAGTTCGACGATGGCGGCGTCGCGCGCCTCGATCCAGGGATCGGCATCCTCGGCGCTGAACTCGGCGAACTGCACCGCGTCGTCGACGCTCAGCGCCTTGGGCAGGGGCTTGGGCGCCTTGGGCGCCTTCACGTCCACCACCGGGTTGCTCTTGACCAGGCTTTCGCGGCCCAGCCAGGCGTAGAAGCCGCGCCAGCCGGACAGGATCAGGCCGATGCCGCGGCCGCTGCGGCCGGCACCGTGCATCTGCGCCACCCAGCGGCGCACATGGGCGTTCTGCACCTGCAGCAGCGGCACGCCGGCGCGGCCGGCGCAATCCAGCAGCTTCTGCAGGTCGAGCGCATAGAGTTCGACCGTGCGCGCGGCCAGCCGCTTCTCGACGCGGACGTGCTCGAGATACCTCTCGACCAGGCCGGCGCCAGCGGCGTCCATCAGCGCGGGCGCAGCCGCGCCAAAGCGGCACTCGCCAGTTCGGCGATGCGTTCCAGGAAGTCGGTGGCCATGCCGGCTTCGTAGCGCTGCGGATCGGGCGAGCCCAGCACCAGCAGGCCGAAGGCGCGGCCCGGCTCGCCCGCGCCGCCGTCGCGCAGTGGGATCAGGGCGAGCGACATCACGCTGGCCGCATCCTCCAGCCACGACGCCGCCTCGATGCCGGCATTGACGCCGCAATAGGGCTGCGTCAGCGAGGTGGCGAAGCTCTTGGTGTCCTCGCTCACGTCCTGCGCGAACGGCTCCATGCGGTAGCGCTCGTCCACGTCCCAGACCTTCAGCGCCACGTGCGGCACCATGAACTGGTTCTTCAGCTCCGCCACCAGCGTGGCCGGCAGCGCCCGGCCGGAGGTGACCAGCAGCAGCGTGCGCGCCCAGCGGTGGATGCGGTCGGAGATCACCATGTTCTCGTTGCCGTGGCGCACCATGTCCATGATGCGGTGCTCCAGCGCCTTGATCTTCTCGCGCAGCATCTCGGCCTGCCGCTCCTGCAGGCTCACCGCGCGGTTGCCGTGCGGGCTGGTCAGCTGCACCGCCGCCAGCAGCTCGGCATGGCGGGCGAAGAAGTCGGGACTGTTCGCCAGATAGTTGGCGATGTCGTCTTCCGTGATCGGGTGCATCGGTTCGTCCCTCATTCCTGCAATTCCATCTCGCCTTCGAACACCATCACGGCCGGCCCCGTCATGAAGACCGGCGCATCGCCGCCGGCCCAGGCGATGGTCAGCAGGCCGCCGCGGGTTTCCACGTCGACCCGCGCGTCCAGCAGGCCCAGCCGGATGCCCGCCACCACCGCCGCGCAGGCCCCGGTGCCGCAGGCCAGCGTTTCACCCGCGCCGCGCTCGAACACCCGCAGCCGGATGCGGCCGCGGTCCACCACCTGCATGAAGCCGGCGTTGACGCGGTTGGGGAAGCGCGGATGGTGCTCGATGCGCGGACCCTGCTCGGCCACCGGCGCGCGGTCGACGTCGGCCACCAGCTGCACCGCATGCGGGTTGCCCATGGACAGCACCGCCAAAGGCACGATGGGCGAATCGGGCTGGGTGCCCAGCGCCAGGTGCCACAGCTGCCAGCCGCCCTCGGCGCGCGGCGCCAGGCCGGCGGCGTCGAAGGGAATGGCGGCCAGGTCGAACACCGGCGGGCCCATGTCGACCGTGACGCGGCCATCATCGCCCAGCTCCGGTTCGATCACGCCGCCCAGCGTCTGCACGCGGATGCGGCGGCCCGTGGCCAGCCCCTTGTCGGCCACGTAGCGGGCGAAGCAGCGCGCGCCGTTGCCGCACTGTTCCACCTCGCCGCCGTCGGCGTTGTGGATCACGTATTCGAAGTCGATGCCGGGCGCCGGCGAAGGCCGCACCGACAGCACCTGGTCGGCGCCGACGCCGAAGTGGCGGTCGGCCAGGCGCCGGATCTGCGCCGGCGTGAGGTCCAGCCGCTGCCGCGTCTCGTCCAGCACGACGAAGTCGTTGCCGGCGCCCTGCATCTTGGTGAAGCGGATGCGCATGCGGCGATTATGGGGTTCGCAGCTGCGCCAGGGCGCGGTCGACGAAGAACAGGCGGTCCTGCCCCCAGAACCGCTCGGTCTGCCCGTGGATGATGTAGGTGGGTGCGCCGAACACGCCCAGGCGCTCGGCCTCCTCGCTGAATGCGCGGAACTGCTCCAGCGTGGCCGGCGCCTGCTCCAGCGCGTGCAGCGCCGCGCCGTCGTAGCCGTTCTCGTCGGCGATGGCGATGCGCACCTCGGGCAGCGAGGTGTCGCGCTCCTCGGCCCACAGCGCCCGCAGCAGCGCATGGGACAGCGGCTGCACGTCCAGGCCCTGCTGCTGCGCGGCGATGACCATCCAGCCGGCGTACTTGTTCCAGTTACGGTCCGCCACGGTGTAGCGCGGATAGTGCCGGGGCTGGACGTTGATCGGCATGCCGAGGTAGCGCGACCAGCGCGCCAGCTCCTCGTCGTGGTAGACCCGGCGCGGCTCGGGCCGGGTGCGGATGGGTACGCCGCCGGTCTTGACCACGACCTCCTGGAAGTCGTAGGGCTTGAAAACCAGCTTCACCTTGTGCCGCCGCACCACATCCTGCAGTTGCGGCCCGGCAAAATAGGCCCACGGCGAGGACAGGCTGTAATAGCAGTCCAGTTGTATCGTCATCCCCGGATTATCTTCCCGTGAACCCATCTCCCGACCTGCCGCCGGTGCCGGCGCAGTCCCTTGCCAGCCCGCGCGACGAAGAGGCCCTGGCCCGCCTGGCGGCGCGGGCCCGTGCCGACCTGGCCCTGCTGAACGTCCCGCCGCCCGAGTGGGTGCAGCCGGCCACCGGCCCGGGCGGCGCCCCGGTGCTCGACGCCCTGGTGGCCGGCGCCGGCATGTGCGGCCAGACCGCGGCTTTCGCGCTGCTGCGCGAGGGCATCCGCAACATCCGCGTCATCGACCGCTGCGCCCGCGGCGAGGAAGGGCCCTGGGCCACCTTCGCGCGCATGGTGACGCTGCGCAGCCCCAAGCACCTGACGGGGCCGGACCTCGGCGTGCCCGCGCTCACCTTCCGCGCCTGGTACGAGGCGCAGCACGGCGCCGATGGCTGGGCGGCCCTGCACAAGGTGGGCCGCCTCGACTGGCGCGACTACCTGCTGTGGGTGCGCGACACCTGCGGCCTGCCGGTGGACAACGGCGTGACGCTGGACAGCGTGGACGACGCCGGTCCGGCGCACGGCAACCTGCTGCGCGTGCAGCTGTCGTCGGCGCGCGGCAGCGAGACCGTGTGGACCCGCAAGCTGGTGCTGACGCTGGGCCGCGAAGGCAGCGGCGCGCCACGCTGGCCCGCGTTCCCCTCGCTCGACCGCGCGGATCCGCTGGCGCAAGGCCGCGTCTTCCATTCCGCCGATGCCATCGACTTCACGGCGCTGCGCGGCCAGCGCGTGGGCGTGCTCGGCGCCGGCGCCTCGGCCTTCGACAACGCCGCCACCGCGCTGGAGGCCGGCGCCACGGTCACGCTGTTCGCCCGCCGTCCCTACCTGCCGCAGGTGAACAAGAGCAAGTGGACTTCGTTCACCGGCTTCTTCCGCGGCTACATGGCGCTGGACGACGCGCGCAAGTGGCGCTTCTACACCTACATCTTCGACGAGCAGGTGCCGCCGCCCTGGGAGACCGTGCGCCGCTGCGACGCCCACGCCGGCTTCACCCTGCGGCTGGGCACGCCCTGGCACGACGTGCAGCCCACGGCGGGCGGCGTGCGCGTCACCACGCCGGCCGGCGAGGAGCACTTCGACGCCGTCATCTTCGGCACCGGCTTCGACGTCGACCTGCTGGACCGGCCCGAGCTCGCGCGCTACCTGCCCGCCATCGACACCTGGGCCAGCCACGTTACCCACGCCCAGGCCGCGGCCCACCCCGAGGCGGCCCGCTTTCCCTACCTGGGGCCTGATTTCGAGCTGCTGTCACGCGCCCCGGAACACGCCGCCGCGCTGGGCCGCATGCACCTGTTCAACTGGGGCAGCACGATGAGCCACGGCGCGGTCGCCGGCGACATCCCCGGCCTGGCCATCGGCGCCAACCGCCTCGCGCAGGCCATCGCCCGCGACCTGTTCGTCGCCGATGCCGACGCCCATTGGGCGCGCCTGCAGGCGCACGAAGAGCCGGAGCTGGCGGCGACGAAATGGTATGTGCCGCCCGAGCGCCGCTGAGGTCGGATAGGGGACCGACGAAGGCGAAGCTGCCGGGAGCGGACTGCGGGGGAGCGAACTGCGGGAGCGGACTGACGGGAACGGAGTGCCGGGACGGACTTCCGGACGCAAAAGTCGCGAAGATTCCGCAAAAGTCGCAAAAGGAAATCCTCTTCTTCCCGGGGATTCCCTTTTCAAAGGGAGTTCTTTCGCGACTTCTGCGTATCTTTTGCGACCTCTGCGTCCGGCTGTCCGTATCCGGCTGTCCGCCCTCAGTCGATCGTGATGTTGGCCGCCTTCACGACCTCGGCCCACTTCTGCCGGTTGGCGCGCACGGTCTGGCGGAACTGCTGCGGCGTCTCCAGGCGGATGGTGTTGCCCGCGTTCTCGAGCTTGGCGCGCACCTCCGGAATTTGCAGCACCTGGCGCACCGCGCCATTGAGCTTGGCGACGACGGCCGCGTCGGTGCCCTTGGGCGCGAACAGCGCGAACCAGGTCGTGCTCTCGAAGCCGCGCGTGCCCGGCACGCCGGTCTCGGCGATGGTCGGCACTTCGTCGATCACGCCGACGCGCTTGGCCGTGGTGACGCCCAGCAGCCGCACCTTGCCGGCCTTGTACTGCGTCAGCACCGTCTGCACCTGGTTCATGATGCAGCAGGTCTCGCCCTTGAGCACGCCCTGCATGGCCTCCGGGCCGCCCTTGTAGGGCACATGCACCATGTCCAGCCCCAGCTTCGAATTCAGCTCGGCGAACGCCATGTGCGTGCCGGTGCCGTTGCCGGTGGAGGCGTAGTTGTACTTGCCCGGGTTGGCCTTCACCAGGTCGGCGAACTCCTTGAACGTGCGCACGTTCATCACCTCGGGGTTGATCGTCAGCACGTTCGACACGTCGATGATGGGCGTCACCGGCACGAAGTCGGCCTCGACGTCGAACGGCAGCTTCTTGTACAGGGCGGCATTGCTGCCGTGCGTGGCCGCGGTGCCGAACACCAGCGTGTAGCCGTCCGGCTTGGCGCGCGCCACGTAGTCGCTGGCCACGTTGCCCGCCGCGCCGACCTTGTAGTCGACGATCACCGGCTGGCCCAGCACCTTGCCCAGCGGCTCCTGGATGGTGCGGGCGACCACGTCCACGCCCGAGCCGGCGGGGAAGGTCATGATGAAGGTGACGGGATGCTGCGGCCAGTCGGTGGCCGCCTGGGCCCAGGCGGCGGGCGCGGGGCAGCAGGCGGCCCGCAGCGGGGGGGCGGCCCGGGG
>JAEZKX010000285.1 GCA_023436025.1 Pseudomonadota bacterium
GGCGCGCTCCACGGATGGCGCGGGTGCTGCGGCTGGCGCGGACTGCGCCGCCGGCGCCTGCGGGGCCGCGCCGGGCGCGGGCTGCACCTGCGACCAGCGGTCGAAGCAGGCCAGGCGCTCGCGGTCGTCCTGTACCGCGGTGCAGGCCTGCCAGCCGGCGGGTTGGGCGGCGATGTTGAAGGTGGCGAGCGCTGCGCCGGCGAACAGGGCATTCTTCATGCGGTGATCGTAGCGCCAGGGCGCCTGGGCGGCATGCCAGAGCATGCAACTTTCCTGCTTGCGTTGCTTCGCATTGCACGGGCGCGCTTCTTGCCGCCGGTGCACGCGCGGCGCCAGTGCGCCCAGCGGCTCAATCCAGCTTGCGCAGCGTGAACTCGCGCTGCGGCGAATCGTCCTCGGCCTGGTAGGTGCCGCGGATCTCGCGCCCGCAGGAGCCGGGCACCACCGATCCGACGAAGGTGCCGGAGATGCGCTTGCCGTCGTCCGATTCTTCCAGCGCGAACTCGCCGTCCTCCATGTCGCCGGCCACCAGCCCGCGCACGCCGTCGCGGTTGATGCCGCCGCTCAGGCTGCCCTCGTACTCCGGATGCTTCTCCAGCAGCAAGGTGGCGCCCTGCCACAGGCCGGTGAACTCGGCGCGCCACAGCCCGATCATGTGGGCCTGGTTGATGTCGGCCGGCTGCGGGCAGGGCGCCTGGGCGAAGGCGGAGGCGGAGGCGGCCAGCGCGCAGGCGGCCATGGCGATCGTTTTCTTCATGGGGTCCCCGCCGCGGCGGCGGCCGCCGCCGTGGCCGCGCTCTTGCGCGCGAACTCGGCGCGCAGCGCCTTGAGTTTCTCGCGCGGATCTTCCTTGGCCGTCGTCTTGTCCAGGGCCATCTCGGCGATGAAGCGGCTGGGCTGCGCAGGCACCAGCTCGCGGCCCTTCTTGCGCTTCTTGCTCCAGCTCACGGCGAGCGAGCGCTGCGCGCGGGTGATGCCCACGTACATCAGGCGGCGCTCTTCCTGCAGCCGCTGCAGCAGCGCCTCGCCGCCGTCGCCCTCGTCGGGCTTGAAGGGCAGCATGCCCTCGACGCAGCCGGCCAGCACCACGTGCGGCCACTCCAGGCCCTTGGACGCATGCAGCGTCGACAGCGTCACCACGTTCTGGTCCTTCTCGCGTTCGCTGATGGTCGACAGCAGCGAGATCGTCTGCGCCACCTCCAGCAGGGTCTTGGATTCGCTGGCGATCGTCGCGCCCGCGGCGTCGTCGATCTCGCCGCCGCAGCGCTTGGCCATCCAGTCGCAGAAATCCAGCACGTTGGTCCAGCGCGCGGCCGCGGCCTTCTCGTGCTCCTCGCTGTCGTACAGGTGCTTCTCGTAGCCGATGTCCTTCAGCCACTCGGCCAGGAAGGCCTTGGCGGCCTCGGCCCCCACGGTGTGGCGGGCGCGGAACTCGAGGTCGTTCACGTAGCGGCCGAACTCGTGCAGGCTGCCGAGGGCGCGCGCCGACAGCACCGAGCCCAGCGACGACGAGAACAGGGCCTCGAACAGCGACAGCTTGTACTGGCTGGCGAACACGCCCAGCGACTGCAGCGTCTGGTGGCCGATGCCGCGCGTGGGCGTGGTCACCGCGCGCAGGAAAGCCGGGTCGTCGTCGTTGTTGACCCACAGCCGCAGCCAGGCGCACAGGTCGCGGATCTCGGCGCGGTCGAAGAAGCTCTGGCCGCCCGACACCTTGTAGGGGATCTGCGCCTTGCGCAACGCCTGCTCCAGTACGCGGGCCTGGTGGTTGGCGCGGTAGAGGATGGCGAAGTCCTTCCAGTCCTTGCTCAGGCCGTTGGCGCGGATCGACTGGATGCGCGCCACGGCGCGCTCGGCCTCGTGCTCCTCGTTGTCGCAGTCGACGATGCGTACCGGCTCGCCTTCGCCCAGCTCGGAGAACAGCGTCTTGGGGAACAGCTTCGGGTTGGGCCCGATCACGTTGTTGGCCGCGCGCAGGATGGCGCTGGTGGAGCGGTAGTTCTGCTCCAGCTTGATGACCTTGAGCGTCGGATAGTCGACCGGCAGCTTGCGCAGGTTGTCCAGCGTGGCGCCGCGCCAGCCGTAGATCGACTGGTCGTCGTCGCCCACCGCGGTGAAGCGGCCGCGTTCGCCCACCAGCAGCTTCAGCAGCTCGTACTGGGTGGCGTTGGTGTCCTGGTATTCGTCCACCAGCACGTGTCCCAGCAGCTTCTGCCACTTCTCGCGCACCTCGGGGAAGTCGCGCAGCAGCTTCAGCGGCATGCCGATCAGGTCGTCGAAGTCGACGCTCTGGTAGGCGGCCAGGCGCTCCTCGTAGCGCGCCATGATGCGGGCCGTGGTGCGCTCGAGGTCGTCCTTGGCCTGCGCCTCGGCCTGCGCCGCGTTGAGGCCCGCGCCCTTCCAGGCGCTGATGGTCCACTGCCACTGGCGCGCGGTGGCGGCGTCGGTGGTGCCGCCGGCGTCCTTCAGGATGCCGGTGATGTCGTCGGTGTCGAGGATGGAGAACTGCGGCTTGAGCCCCAGCACGTTGCCGTCCTGCCGCATCATGCGCACGCCCAGCGCGTGGAAGGTGCAGATCAACACGTCCTTGGCGGCCTTGCCCACCAGCGACTTGGCGCGCTCGCGCATTTCGGCGGCGGCCTTGTTGGTGAAGGTGATGGCCGCGATGCGTTTCGCGTCCAGGCCGGTCTGGATCAGGCGGGCGATCTTGTGCGTGATGACGCGCGTCTTGCCCGAACCGGCGCCGGCCAGCACGAGGCAGGGGCCGTGCAGGTAGTTGACGGCTTCTTGCTGGGCGAGGTTGAGGCCGGCTGACATGCGGGAGAGGGTACTGCGGGGACGCGCTGGCGCGGGGGAGCAGCACCGATCATACCGGCGCGGGCGCGCAGGCCGCCGTCGTGCCGCCGCGCGTTGCGGGGACAATACGCGCGTGATTGACATCCTGCTGGTCACCTTTCCGTTCTTCGCGCTGGTGCTGGCGGGCTATCTCGCGGCACGCTGGCGCATGCTGCCCTTCGAGGCCATCACGGGGCTCAACACCTTCGTGCTGTTCTTCGCGCTGCCCTGCATGCTGTACCGCTTCGGCGCGCAGACGCCGGTGGCGCAGCTGCTCGATCCGGCGGTCATCGTGACCTGGCTGGTGTGCGCGCTGGCGATGGTGGCCGGCACCGTGAAATTCAGCATGAACGCGCGCATCCGCTGGAACGATGCGGCCTTCGGCGCGCTGGTGGCGGCCTTCCCCAACACCGGATTCATGGGCGTGCCGCTGCTGGTGGCGCTGCTGGGCGACGCTGCCGCCGGCCCGGCGATCCTGACCATCCTGCTGGACCTGGTGGTGACCAGCTCCCTGTGCATCGCGCTGTCGCGCCTGGACCACGCCGACGAACACGGCGCCGCCCTGGCGGCGAAGAAGGCGCTGCGCGGCGTGGCGCTCAACCCCATGCCCTGGGCCATCCTGCTGGGAGGACTGTCATCGGCCATGGCCTTGCAGCCCGTCGCTCCCCTGTGGAACACCATCGGCCTGCTCGCCGATGCGGCCTCGCCGGTGGCGCTGTTCACCATCGGCGCGGTGCTGGCGCGGTCGCAGTACCTGGCCACGCAGGAGGACCACGGGCCCATGCCGATGCGCGACTATGTGCCGGTGGCGGTTGCCAAGCTGGTGGTCCATCCGCTGCTGGTGTGGTGCGTGGGCATGGCGGCGCGGGCGGCGGGTTTGCCGCTGGACCACTTCACCCTGGCGGTCCTGGTGCTGGTGGCCGCGTTGCCCAGCGCCAGCAACGTGTCCATGCTGGCCGAGCGCTTCGGCGCCGACAACGGGCGCATCGCGCGCATCATCCTGGTGACGACGGCGGCGGCCTTCCTGACGTTTTCGGCCGCGGTGGCGCTGGTTCAGCGGTGAGCCGGCCCTGGCCGGGCGAAGCGCGCGCCGGCGCTACAACACCGGAGCCAGCAGGGCCGTCGCCCGCTCCCGCGCCTTCTCCCACAGCGGCCGCCGCTGCCACTGCTCGAAGGTGACCCGCTTGCATCGCTGCAGGTCGCGCTCGAAGATGCCGGTCATGCAGGCGGCGAATTCGCGGTCGTAGACATTCAGGTTGGCCTCGTCGTTCAGGTGGAACGAGCGCGGGTCGAAGTTGGTGGAACCCACCGAGACCAGCAGGCCGTCGACCAGCACCATCTTGAAGTGGTACATGGTCGGCTCGTAGACGTAGATCTCCGCGCCCGCCTGCAGCAGCTCACCCCAGAGCGCGCGCGAGGCCCAGCGCACGGTCTTGGTGTCGATGTGCTTGCCGGGCGTGATCACCCGCAGCTTCACCCCGCGCTTGAGCGCCGCCACCAGGGCCAGGCGCGCCATCTCGTCCGGCACGAAGTAGGCGCTGGCGATGTCGATGCTCTTGACCGCGGCCGTGATGGCGATCAGGTACATCAGCTGCATGCTCTCGCTGCCGCCGCTGGGCGAGCTGTGGAACATCTGCGCCCGTTCGTCGCCCACCGGCTCCAGCTCGGGGAAGTAGTCGGGGCCGTGCAGGATGTATCCCGTGGTCTTGCTCCAGTTCGACAGCATCACGCTCTGCATCTGGGCGACCACGGGGCCCTCGACGCGGAAGTGGCAGTCGCGCCAGTGGTCCGCGTCCTGCGCATTGCCGGTCCAGGGCGTGCCGATGCCGACGCCGCCGGTGAAGCCGACGCGACCGTCGACGATCAGCAGCTTGCGGTGGGTGCGGTTGTTGATGCGGCCCAGGTTGTACCAGCGCAGGGGATGGAACATGTGCACTTCGACCCCGGCGTCGCGCATCTGCTGCAGCAGGGTGCGATCGACCTTGATGCTGCCCACCCAGTCCAGCAGCACGTACACCTTGACGCCGGCGCGGGCGCGCTCCGACAGCGCCTCGGCGAATTCGTCGCCGATCTCGCCCGACCAGTAGATGAAGGTCTCGAACAGGATGGTCTTCTGCGCCTGCCGGATCGCCTCGAGCATGGCCGGGAAGATCTCGTCGCCGTTGACCAGGGCCTTGGTGCGGTTGCCGCGCACGATGTCGGGCCCCAGCAACATGCCCATGGCCCGGAAGAACTGCGGGTGGTCGACCGGGTAGAGGTGCGGGATCTCGTGGGTAACGCGCCGTTCGCCGGCGCCCAGGTTCACATAGAGGATGGCGGCAACGAGTGCGATGACGACGCTGGCCAGGATGAGCATCGGGCGATGCTACCCAAGCGTGCGAACCGCAGGGGCTGCTTGTTACCAGGCGTCCACAGGAAGGCAGCCCGGCCGTGGCGTGGCGTGCACACCCGCCAGCCCGCGCGCCAGCCAGCCGCGCGTGTCCGCCGGGTCGATCACGGCGTCGATCTCCAGCGTGGCCGCCATGTTCATGGCCTGTCCGGCCTCGTACTGCCTGGCCACCAGCCGGTCGAACAGGGCGTCGCGCTCGGGGCCGGCCGGCACGGCCTCCAGCTCCTTGCGGTATCCCAGGCGCACCGCGCCTTCCAGTCCCATGCCCCCGAACTCGCCGGTCGGCCAGGCGACCGTGGCCTCGGGCGCGTGAAAGCCGCCGGCGGCCATGGCCATCGCGCCCAGGCCATAGCCCTTGCGCAGCACCACGGTGAAGAAGGGCACGCGCAGGTGGGCGGCGGCGATGAACAGGCGGCTGGCATGGCGCACGTGCGCGCTTTCCTCGCTGGCCGGACCCACCATGAAGCCGGGCGTGTCCACCAGGCTCACCAGCGGCAGCCCGTGGGCGTTGCACAGCTGCAGGAAGCGCGCGGCCTTGTCGGCCGCATCGGCATCGATGGCGCCGCCCAGGTGCTGCGGATTGCTCGCCAGCAGGCCGACGGTCCGCCCTTCGATGCGTCCCAGTGCCGTGTGGATGCCCACGCCGAAGCCGGTGCGCAGCTCCAGCAGCGAGCCGCGGTCCACCAGCCCGTGCAGGGCGGCGCGGCTGTCGTACACCCGCAGCCGGTTCTCCGGCACCACCGCGCGCAGGGCCAGCGGGTCCGGGGCCTCGTACACGGGCAGCTCGCCCTGGAAGAAGGCCAGGTAGCGGCGCGCCGCGCGCACCGCTTCGGCTTCGTCGGCCACCAGGATGTCGATCACGCCGTTGCCGTGCTGCACGGCGGCCGGGCCGATCTGCTCCGGCGCGAACACGCCGAGTCCGCCGCCTTCCACCATGGCCGGTCCGCCCAGGCCGATGTTGCTGGCGCGGGTGGCGATGATGGCGTCGCAGCAGCCCAGAAGCGCCGCATTGCCGGCGAAGCAGCGGCCGGCGGCGATGCCCACCACCGGCACCTGGCCGTTCAGCCGCGCGAAGCTGGCGAAGGTGCCGACGTGCAAGCCAGCGACCACCGGCATGTCGGTGTCGCCGGGGCGACCGCCGCCGCCTTCGGCGAACAGCACCACGGGCAGGCGCTGCCGCAGCGCCACGCCCAGCAGGCGGTCCGTCTTCTGGTGGTTGCGCATGCCTTGCGTGCCGGCCAGCACGGTGGCGTCGTAGGCGAGGATGGCGGCGCGGGCACGTTGCGGCGGGAACAGCTCGCCGTTGACGCTGCCGATGCCGGTGACCATGCCGTCGGCCGGCGTGTTGCGCACCAGATCGTCCTCGCTGCGGCGGCTGCGCTGGGCGGCGACGGCCAGCGCGCCGTACTCGTCGAACGATCCGGGGTCGCACAGGTCGGCGATGTTCTCGCGCGCGGTGCGCATGCCCAGCGCATGGCGCTTGTGCACCGCCTGCGGCCGCGCCGCATCCAGGGTGAAGGCATGGCGGTCGATGACGCGCTGCAGGTCGGCCCGCACCGGCGGCGGCTCCTCGGCAGCACCATGGGTGATGGCGCCCGGCGCGGGCGCGTCGGGTTCCGCATCCGCCGCCGCGTCCCACGCCAGCAGCACCGCGTCCTTGTCGACGGACTCGCCTTCGGCGAACATCCGCGCGCGCACCACGCCCGCGGACGGGCTGCGCACCTCGTGCTCCATCTTCATCGCTTCGAGCACCAGCAGGACGTCGCCGGCGCGCACGCGGTCGCCAGGCGCGACCAGCCACTGCACCACCTGGGCCTGGAGCGGGGAGCGGAGTTCGGGCATGGCGGGATTGTGCAAGAGCGCGCGAGAAAGGCCGGATGCCCACGCGACTCTTCCCCTGGGTCGAGGCCACCCGTGGCCAGGGCCACCCGGAACCTGCATTCCGGCGCCGCGCGGCGGCCGGCCCTGGCCCTGAAGATCGGCGCCGGCAACGTGCTGGCCGCCCAGGTCGCCAAGATGGAGGCGCTGGACCAGCCGGGATGGCCGGACCAGCAGCAGCGCGTCGACCCGCAGCCCTGGCGCTTGGAGGTGGTTGCCAGCGTCAAGGGGGCGAAGGTCGGGCAGCGGCGGGTTGTGTTCCGCCTCTGCCTTCGAGATGCCCGCGCCCGCGCGCGCCTTGCGAGGGCGGTGGACGCCGCAAAAGCGGGGTGGGCAGGACCCCCTCCTGCCCACCCCTGCGGGCCTCCACTCCCGACCAGCAACCTCAGGCCGGCGCCGTTTCGGCCGCCACGCGCATCAGCTCCGTGCCCGGCGTCCAGTGGTAGGTGGCGGACACGGTTTCCGAGGGGGAGCCCATGGAGTTGACGTATTCGCGGTAGTCGCGCGAGGACTTCGGTTCCTGCGCCTCGTCGACGAACGCGGTGCCGTCCTTGCGCAGCTGCACCTCGGCCTCGACCACCTTGCGCACGAAATCGCGCTGGGCGGTGAAGGGGATGAAGGGCGGCAGCGCGCCGTCGCCCAGCAGCTCGGCCGGGTCGCGGCGCTCGATGTCCTTGAACAGCTGCATGGCCAGCTGCAGGTGGCCCAGCTCGTAGTCCAGGAAGCGCGCCCACATCGCCTTGATGCGCGGGTTGGTCTCGGTCTCCATGCAGCCGGCGTAGTTCCAGACCTCGGTGGCCTCGCACAGCACCAGCTTCTCCAGCAGCGACTCCTCGGGGTTGAGCATGCAGCCGTAGTGCGTGATGTGCTGGGCTTCCACCGAGGCGATCTCGGCGTACAGCTGGCGCGCCAGCGGGTCCGCGAAGATGGGCCCGATGTTCATGTAGTAGTCGTGCGTCTGGTATTCGCCGCCGACCAGTGCCAGCGCGTGCATCTTGGTGGCCAGAGCGGCACCGGGCTCGTAGGGACGCAGCAGCTCGTGCTCCGGCGCGCGGTGGTGGAACAGTGTCGGCCGGCCGGGCACGATGTCGGTGAAGCCCTGCGTGATGTTGTTTGCGTCCTTGCCTTCCAGCCGGTCCAGCAGCGCCGCATAGCGGTACAGGTGGTCGAAGTCCTCCAGCAGCGCGAAGCGGTAGCCCTGGGCCAGGTACGGGTCGGGCTCCAGCTGGGCGACGGCGGCCGTGATCTCGATGGCCACCTGCTCGTAGCCGATGGTGGTCTCCAGCGGCGAATGGTCGGCGCCGATCAGCCAGTTGATGGCGGTGGCCTGGTGCTGCTCCACGCGCAGCAGCTGCGACAGCTGCACGCGCGCATCGCGGTTGCAGCGGATGGCGACCTGCTTGGTGCGCAGCGAATCCAGCTCCTGCCCATTCATCCAGATGATGCGGATGCGCGTCCAGGCGTCGTCGTCGAGCTTGCTGATCGGCTTGCCGACCATGTCCTTCCAGGTGAATCTCTGCTTCGCCAGCGGCGTGCCCTTGTCCTGCAAGAGGTTGATGGCCATGGGGTACTCCTGATGTCGTGTCTTGTGGTTCAGACGGCCGGGGTGCCGGCGCCCTCGGCGACCAGCGCGGTCAACCAGCCCTTGACGATGGCGAGGTGCTCCTGCTCCTGCGCCAGCGCGCCCAGGAAGCGGCCGGCCAGTTCGGCTTCGCCGGCGTCCTCGGCCAGCTGCACCAGCAGCTCCCAGCCGGCGTTGTCGGTGAGCTCCACCGACAGGATGGTGTTGAGGCACTGGGCGAAGGTGGTGCGCGGATCGGTCAGGACCTGCATCCAGCCGATGCCGGCGGTGCCCACCACGTCGGCGCAGGGCGTCTGCGCCGTCGGGTCGCCGCCCATCTTCACCATGGCCTCGCCCAGCATGCGGAAGTGCGCCAGCTCCTCCTGCTGGATGCGCATCAGCGTCTGCAGCGGCTGCTCGCCGGGCACCGACCCGACCGGGCCGGCGGCGCCGTCGGGCGGCGGCAGTCGGTCGGCCGGCAACAGCACCTCGGCGCCCAGCGCCTGCACGGCCTGGTACTTGTTGACCAGCGCCTGGTAGAAGCGCACACCGCTGCGCTCGTAGGCCAGGCGTTCGCCGATCTTGTCCATGAAGATGCTGGGCGCGCCGCCCTTGAGCTTGGCCATGCCGGACTTCAGCACGCCCTTGACCGAGGCCGGCGGCGGGATCGAGCCCAGCGCGTCGGCTTCGCTGATGTAGGTCAGTCGGTCGGCCTCGGCGGCCGCGGTGTCGATGGGCACGACCGGGGTCAGCGCGTCGGCGGCCTCGGTCATCGCCTGCGTGCCGGCCGGGGACATCGCGGTCCCGGTGCGGTTCATTCCAGTGACGGTGGCTTCCATGGAGTCTTCCTTTCGGTTGCTGCCTTGTGCGAGGCGGTTCAGTCGCGGCGGCGCCGCGCGAGATAGACGAGGGTGGCAGCCACCGCGCCGGCGATGGCGGCCTTGCGCACGAAGCCGGCGCGGTTGTATTTCCATTCGGCGGCCAGCCCCATCTCGGCGAACACGTTGGGAACGTGGCCGTGGGCCAGGTCGTCCAGCAGGCCCTCCACCACGTTGACGCGGTCGGCGAACAGCAGCATGAGCCAGTGCCGGACGTCGTTCTCGCTGTAGCGGAAGGCCCCCGCGCGCAGCAGGCCCGACACGCCCGAGGGCGGCACGCTGGTGCCGAACACCGGCGTCAGGCCGGGCCGTTCGGTCGAATGGAACACGCGCACGCTGCGCGGCTGCTGCGCCGGCGCGTCCCAGGGCACGTCCAGCCGCGGCGGCGTGCGTTCCTTCGGCACGGCGGGGCGGTTGGCCGGGTCGAGGTCGGCACCCCAGCCGGGGATGTCGCCCGGCGGCTTGCGCTTGCGTGCCTCCGGGTCGGTGCGTTCGACGTAGATGCCGTCGCGCTGGTCGGGCGTGCCGCCGTGCCCGTGGGCGCGGATCTTGAGGGTTGCGTCCTGCTCCATGGCGCGCTCCTTCAGTGCATGGCCCGCGGCGGGATCAGCACGGGCTTGATGCAGTTGTCCAGCTTGCTGGAGAAGATGTGGTAGGCGTCGGCCACTTCCTCCAGCGGGATGCGGTGGCTGATGACCTCGCTGGGCTTGATGCGGCCGGCCTGGATGTGCTCGATCAGCCGCGGCAGGTGGCGCTTGACGCTGGCCTGGTTGGCGCGCACGGTCAGGCCCTTGTTCACCACGTTGCCGATGGGGACCATGTTGAAGGTGGGGCCGTACACGCCGACGATGGACACGTTGCCGCCCTTGCGCACGGCGTTGATGCACCACTGCAGCACGGTGGCCGCGCCGGCCTGCAGCTTGAGCCGCACGCCGGTGAGGTACTGCATGGCATTGCCGGCGGCCTCGGCGCCCACCGCGTCGATGCAGACGTCGGCGCCCAGCCAGTCGGTCATCTTCTTGATGTGCTCGGCCATGTCGTTCACCTCGCGGAAGTTGACGACCTCGCACTGGGCGAAGCGCTTGGCGAACTCCAGCCGGTACTCGACGTGGTCGACCACGATCACGCGGCCGGCGCCCAGCAGCCAGGCCGACTTGGCCGCGAACAGGCCGACCGGCCCGGCGCCGAACACCACCACGGTGTCGCCCTCCCGGATGTCGCCCATCTCGGCGGCCTGGTAGCCGGTGGGATAGGCGTCGGTCAGCAGCACGGCGTCGTCGAGGTCGAGGTCGGGCGGCAGGATGGTGGGGCCGATGTCGGCCATGGGCACGCGCACGTACTCGGCCTGGCCGCCGTCGTAGCCGCCGGTGGTGTGCGAGTAGCCGAAGATGCCGCCCACGGCGGTGGCCTCCGGGTTGGTGTTGTGGCAGTTGGCGTACAGCTCCTTGCGGCAGAAGAAGCAGCTGCCGCAGAAGATGTTGAACGGCACCAGCACGTGATCGCCCTTCTTGACGTTGCGCACGGACGGCCCCACCTCCTCGACGATGCCGGTGAACTCGTGGCCGAAGGTCATGCCGACGCGGGTGTCGGGAACCAGCCCGTGGTAGAGGTGGAGGTCGGAGCCGCAGATGCACGAGCGGGTCACGCGTACGATGGCATCGTTGGGGTGTTCGATGCGGGGTTCGGCCTTCTGGGCCGCGCGGACGCGGTAGGGACCGCGGTAGTTCATGGCGAGCATGGTTTGTGGTTCTCCCCTTGGGTTGCAAACCATTCTTCCGCACACCCTCTCAGCCGTTGTGAGGATGGATGCAACTGGTAGCAAACTGTTCGACCCACGGCCGCGTGCCCCACAATGCGCGGCGTTGAAGACTTGGACATCGCATGCGAAACGTGACCCTCATCGGTGCGCCCACGGACGTCGGCGCCAGCGTGCGCGGCGCGGGCATGGGCCCGGACGCGCTGCGCGTGGCCGGCCTGGCTGAGGCACTGCACCGGCACGGCGTCAGGGTCACCGACCGCGGCAACCTGGTCGGTCCGCCCAATCCCTGGCAGGCGCCCCAGGCCGGCATCCGCCACCTGCCGGAAGTGGTGGCCTGGAACCGCGCGGTGTTCGACGCGGTGGCGGCCTCGCTCGCGCTGGGCGAGGTGCCGCTGCTGATGGGTGGCGACCACTGCCTGGCCATCGGATCCATCAGCGCGGTGGCGCTGTGGTGCCGGCAGCAGGGCCGCAAGCTGCGCGTGGTGTGGTTCGATGCCCATGCCGACGTCAACACCGAGTCCATCAGCCCCAGCGGCAACATCCACGGCATGCCAGTGGCCTGCCTGCTGGGCCACGGGCCGTCAGACCTGGTGGGCTGGAGCGGCGAGCCCGCCGCCTTGCAGCCGAACCAGATCGACCTGGTCGGCATCCGCAGCGTGGACGCCGAAGAGAAGCAGGCTATCCGGCAGCTCGGCCTGCAGGTGTTCGACATGCGCCATATCGACGAACACGGCATGCGCAACACGATGATCGAAGTGTTGCAAGACGTGGACGACGACACACACCTGCACGTCAGCTTCGACCTCGACTGCCTCGACCCGGCGGACGCGCCCGGGGTCGGCACCGGCGTGCGCGGCGGACCGACCTACCGCGAGATGCAGCTGTGCATGGAGATGATCGCGGACACTGCTCGCCTGGCCTCGCTCGACGTGGTCGAGATCAACCCCGCGCTGGATGTGCGCAACCGCACGGCGGAGCTTGCGGTGGAGTTCGTGCAGAGCCTGTTCGGCGCTTCCACGCTCGCGCGCTAGCGGCTGGCATGTTCCGCGCACTCACCGACCACTGCCCGGTTGGCATCTTCCACACCGACCCCCAGGGCCGCGTCCTCTACACCAACCGGGCCTGGCAGGCGATCTTCGGCCTGTCGGCCGAGCAGGCGCTGGGCGAGGGTTGGTCGGCCACCCTCCATCCCGACGACCGGGAGCGCATGCAGGCCACCTGGGCCGAGGTGGTCGCCAGCGGCGCCTCGTTCGACCACGTGCTGCGCGTGCGCCATGCCGACGGCCGCGTGCTGCACGTGCGGTGCACGGGCGGCCGCGTGCAGACGCCGGGCGAGATCGACGGCTTCGTCGGCTCGGCGCAGGACGTCAGCGCCGACGAAGCCAACCAGCAGCGCCTGCATGCCAGCAACGAGTTCCTGGCCCGCGCCGAGGAGATCGCCGGCATCGGCGGCTGGCGCTTCGACCTGGACACCGGCACGGTGTTGTGGACCACGCAGACACGGCGCATCTACGAACTGCCGCCCGACTACGTGCCCACCGGCGACGAGCACCTGCGGCACTTCTCGCCGCAGTCGCTCGAAGTGATCCGGCAGACGGCCGAGGCCTGCATGCGCGACGGCACGTCGTGGGACGTGCAACTGCCCATGGTCACGGCGCGCGGCCGGCCCATCTGGATCCGCTCGGTGGGGCAGGTCGAGCGCCGCGGCGGCAAGCCGGTGGCGGTGGTGGGCGTGCTGCAGGACGTCACCGAAAGCCGGCAGGCGCGCGCCCAGCTGCAGGAAAGCCAGGAGCGCCTGCACCGGGCGCTGGAGGGGTCCGGCCTGGCGCTGTGGGACCTCGACCTGGCCAGCGAGACGGTCTACCTGTCCGAGGGCTGGTCGGTGCTGCTGGGCGGGCCGCCGCAGGACACCGTGTGCACCACGCAGGAGCTGCTGGAACTGGTGCCGCTGGAAGACCTGCCCCTCATCCAGGCGGCGCTCGTCCCCATCCTGGAGGGCCGCTCCGGGCGTTACCTGGTGGAGCACCGCATACGGCGCAACGACGGCCAGCTGGTGTGGCTGCACAGCGAAGGCCGCGTGGCCGACCACGATGCCGCGGGCCGGCCGCTGCGGCTGGTCGGCACCAACCGCGACATCACGCAGGCCAAGCGCGCCGAGCGCGAACTGCGCGTGGCGCGCGACGCCGCCGATGCCGCCAACCGCGCTAAGAGCCAGTTCCTGGCGACCATGAGCCACGAGATCCGCACCCCGCTCAACGGCATCATCGGCATGACCAAGCTGCTGCTGGACGAGCCGCTGGCGCCGCCGGCGCGCGGACACGCCGAGCTGATCGACCGCAGCGCCCATTCACTGCTGGCGCTGGTCAACGACATCCTCGACGTGTCCAAGATCGAGGCCGGCCAGATGACGCTGGAGCGCGTCACCTTCGACCTGCTGGACCTGCTGGACGAACTGGCCACGCTGTACCGCCTGCGCGCCACCGAGAAGAGCCTGCTGTTCCGCCTGCGGGTGGCGCCGGAGGTGCCGCGCACCATCGTCGGCGACCCCAACCGCATCCGCCAGGTGCTGGTCAACCTGCTGGGCAACGCGCTGAAGTTCACCGAGGCCGGCTGGATCGGCCTGGATGTCGCGCCGGCCGCGGGCGAAGGGCCTTGCACGCTGGCGTTCACGGTGGCCGATACCGGCATCGGCATCGCGCCGCAGGCGCAGCCGCAGCTGTTCACGCGCTTCATGCAGGCCGACAGCTCCACCTCGCGCCGCTTCGGCGGTACCGGCCTGGGCCTGTCCATCGTGCGGCAGCTGGTGGAGCTGATGGGCGGCACGGTGCGTTTCAGAAGCGCGCCGGGCGAGGGCTCGCGCTTCATCATCACCGTACCCCTGGAAGCCGCCAGCGGGGACCTGCCGACGACCGACTGGCAGGACCTGCCGCGGCCCTTGGACCACCTGCGCGTGCTGGTCGCCGAGGACAACACCACCAACCAGGTGGTGGCCTTCGGCATGTTGCGCAAGCTGGGCTACGGCGACGTCAGCCTGGCCGGCGATGGCCTGCGCGCGGTGGAGATGGCGCTGGCCCAGCACTTCGACGTGATCCTGATGGACTGCCAGATGCCCGAGATGGACGGCTACGAGGCCACGCGGCGACTGCGCGCGGCCGGCTGCACCGCGCCCATCATCGCGATGACGGCCAATGCGATCAAGGGCGACCGCGAGCGCTGCCTGGCCGCCGGCATGGACGACTACCTCAGCAAGCCGATCGACCTCAAGGTGCTGGGGATGGTGCTGGCGCGCTGGGCGCCGGGTCCGGCCTGAGACCCGCTCGCCGCGGGGACAGCATGGCCTCGGTGAGACCGAAGGAGGCCAGCCGCTGCGGCAGCGGTGCGCCGCGCAGCAGCGCGGCGCAGGCTTCGCCCATGGCCGGCGAGGTCTGGATGCCGTAGCCGCCTTGCGCGGCCACCCAGAAGAAGCCGGGCACAGTGGGGTCCCAGCCACCCACCAGGTCGCCGTCGGCCACGAAGGAACGCAGGCCGGCCCAGGTGCGCCGGGGACGGCGGATGTCCAAGGTGGTCATGCGCTGGATGCGGTCGATCGCCAGCGCGATGTCCAGTTCCTCCGGCTGCACGTCCTGCGGCGGAACCGGGTCTGCGTTGGCCGGCGAGCCAAGCAAAAGGCCGGCATCGGGCTTGAAGTACCAGTCCTCGGCCATGCCGCAGGTGAGCGGCCAGCGCGATGCGTCCAGGCCCGCCGGCGGCGCGAAGATGAAGGCGCTGCGGCGGCGCGGCTGCAGTCCCAGTGGGGCGCAGCCGGCCAGTTGTCCGACCGCGTCGGCCCAGGCGCCGGCCGCATTGGCCACCACCGGTGCTTCGTACGTCCGGCCGCCGGCCTGCACGCGCCAGTGGCCGCCGCTGCGCTCCAGGGCGGTGACCTCGGCATCGCAGACGACCCTGCCGCCGGCGCGGCCGATGCCGCGCAGGTAGCCCTGGTGGATGGCATGCCGGTCCATGTCGGCGGCATCGGGCTCGTAGACGGCCCCCATGACGCGTTCGGGCCGCAGCACCGGCGTCAGGGCGCAGGCGGCCGCCGCGTCCAGCAACTGGCCGCGCGGCGAGGTGGCGCGCAGGATCTCCCAGTGGGCCGCGAGCGCATCCTGCTCGCCCGGCTCGGCCACCATCAGCGCGCCGCGCGGCGCCAGCAGCGCGTGGTCGGCGAAGCCCGGCGGCGGCGCGTCGAGGAAGGCGCGGCTGGCCAGCGTCAGTGCGCGCACCTGCGGCGTGCCGTAGCTTTCGAAGAACAGGGCGGCCGAGCGGCCCGTGGCGTGGTAGCCCGGCTGCGATTCGCGTTCCAGCAGCAGCACCCGCAGGTGCGGCGCGAGGAAGTAGCCGAGGGAGGCGGCGGCGATGCCGGCGCCGACCACGATGACGTCGCAGCGGTCCATGGCAGCCATGGTACCCGCCGCACCCGTGTTCGCGGCCGCGCCGAAGCCGCTACGCCGCCAGCCGCAGCTCGGCGCGGGCCACGCCGCACAGCAGGGCCACCAGCGCCGCGGCGTCCCGCGGCACGGCGTCGCCGCGCCAGGCCACGTGCTGGTCGTCGCGCACCAGTACCAGCCGGTGCCGGTAGGCCGCCGGAACTTCCACGCCGCCGATGTCGACCAGCGCCAGCGGCATGCCGCGCTCGCGCGCCGCCGCCTGCAGCGCAGTGACGTCGGCGCCGGGGTCGAAGCGCAGCAGCGTGTAGCCCTGGCCGAAGGCGTCGTAGAGCGAGCGGCCGTCGGCCAGCCAGAAATGCGGTGCGCGGCAGCCCGGCACGGTGGACGGCGTGAACGCGCCCATGGTGTAGGCGGGCGGCGCCTCGCCGTCTTCCGCCACGATGGGCGAGCCGCGGTAGAAGTAGCCGAAATTGAGGCCCGCGCAGCAGAACTGCTGCACGTTGAGGTCGTAGGCTTCCTGGCCGATCCGCGCGCGCGCCGCTGCCCCTTCGGCGTCATCGGCCTCGATGTTGGCCGGCACGGCGCTGCGCGCCCTGATCATCTTGGCCGCGTGGTCCATCGCGAAATGCGAGACCTGTTCGGTGATCGGCTGGCGCTCGGCTTCGTAGGCGTCGAGGATGGCTTCGTCGCCCCAGCCCTGCAGCCGGGCGGCCAGCAGCCACGACAGATTGAGCGCATCGGCGATGCCGGCGTTCATGCCGTAGCCCGCGTAGGGCACCCACAGGTGGGCGGCGTCGCCGGCGATGAACACGTTGCGGTCGCGAAAGCGGTTGGCCACCAGGCGCCGGCCCACCCAGTCTTCCTTGCTGATCACCTCGTAGTCGAAGTCCGGGCCGACGCCCAGGATCTGGCGGATCGCCCAGTCGCGGTCGACGGTGTCGAACTCCGATTCGTCCGGATTCAGGTGGTTGTGCACCAGCCAGGTGGCGTGGCCGTCGATGGCGAACACGGTGCCACAGCGGCGCGGGTTGACGGCGTAGTACGACCAGGCCGGCGTGCCCGGGATTAGCGCGCGCAGCCCCGGCGCGCGGATGTGGGTCGACTGCACGCGCTGGATCACCGGCGTGCCTTCGAGCCTGGCGCCGATCACCTTGCGCACGGTGGAACTGCCGCCGTCGCAGCCGACCAGGTAGCGTGCCCGCAGGCAGCGCTGCCGTTGCGTGTCGAGGTCCAGCGCGGTGGCCTCGACGGCGCCGGGGCGCTGCGTGAAATCGGTCACCTGGGTGCGATTGAGCAGCGTCACGCCCGGCAGCGCCGCCGTGTGTTCCAGCAGGATGGGCTCCAGGAACAATTGGTTGATGCGGTGCGGCGGCTCCGGCGTCGGCCACCAGGTGTCGGGACCCTCGCGCGAGGTGTAGCGCTCGGCGCGGCCCGGGATGGGAATGCGCGTGAGCTCGGTGCCGCATACGCTGGTGCGGAAGGCGACGTCGTTCGGATGGTCGGCGGGCAGGCCGGCGTCGCGCAGCTTGGCGGCCACGCCCAGCCGGCGCAAGCGCTCCATGGTGCGTGCCGACACGTGGTTGCACTTCACCTCGGGCGGCTCGGCGTAGCGGCGGATCTCTGCGATCGCCACCTTGGCGCCGCGCGCCTGCAGGTCCATGGCCAGGGTCAGGCCGACGGGCCCCGCGCCGACGACCAGCACGTCGGCCTCGATGTCCGGAAGATTCATTGGTCGATCTTGATGTTGGCGGTGCGGATCACCTTGGCCCACTTCTGCGTCTCGGCGCGGATGTAGGCGTCGAAGGCCTCCACCCTGGTGGGCGCCGGCTCCACGCCGAGGTTGCGCATGCTGGCCTGGATGGCCGGGTCGTTGAGCGCGGCCACGATCTCGGCGTTGAGGCGTTCGACGATGGCCGGCGGCGTGCCCGCGGGCGCGACCACGCCGAACCAGCCGGTGGAGTCGTAGCCGGACAGGCCCGCTTCGGAGGCGGTGGGCACCTCGGGCAACTGCGGCAGGCGTTGCGGACTGGTCACCGCGTACGCGACCAGCTTGCCGGCCTTGATGTGCTGCAGCGCCGCCGGCAGGTCGACCACGCCCAGCGGCACGTTGCCGGCCAGCACGTCCAGCGCCGCCGGACCGGAGCCCTTGTACGGCACCTCCACCAGCTTGACATCGGCCATCTGCGCGAACAGCGCCGCCGACAGGTGCATGGCCGTGCCGTTGCCGCCGTGGGCGATGGACAGCTTGCCCGGCTGCGCCTTGGCCAGCGCCACCAGGTCCTTCTGCGTCTTGGCCGTCATGGAAGGGTGGCCGACCAGCACGAAGGGAATGGCCGCCAGCATGCTCACCGGCTTCAGGTCCTTCAGCGGGTCGAAGGGCATCTTGTCGTACAGGCTGCTGTTGGCGGCCAGCGCCCCGGCCGCGCCCACGCCCAGCGTGTAGCCGTCGGCCGGCGCCTTGGCAACGATCGTCAGGCCGATGTTGCCGCCGGCGCCGGGCCGGTTGTCCACCACCACCTGCTGGCCCAGCTTGTCATTCAGCCGCGGCACCAGCATGCGCACCACCGCGTCGGCGCTGCCGCCAGGCGGGAAGGTGACGACCATGCGGATCGGCTGCTTGGGATAGTCGGCGCCGGCCTGGGCGAAGGCGGACGTGGACAGCGCCAGCGCGCTGGCGAGCACGGCTGCGGCGGCGGCAAGGATGCGGGTCATGCGTGTCTCCTTTTTTTCTTGGGTCCCGCAGCGCGCGGGAACACCGATTGGAGCGCCGGGCCGACTACAGGTAAAGCGCGTTATTTCGCAGCGCTTATCATCTTTCCTGATGAATCGCGGATCCGCCTTCACGCCCTCGCTGCGCCAGGTCAAGGCCTTCGTCGCGGTCTACCAGTTGCGCAAGCTGACGGCCGCGGCGCAGCGGCTCAACGTCTCGCAGTCGGCCGTCAGCGGCCTGCTGCGCGAGCTGGAACAGGGCCTGGGCTGCCGCCTGTTCGACCGCACCACGCGCTCGCTGCAGCCCACTCCGGCGGCGGCCGACGCCATCGTGCTGGCCGAGCGCATCCTGGAGGACCTCGACACCTTCGGCACCGGCCTTCGCGAGCTGTCGGCGGTGCGGCGCGGCCGGGTGCGGGTGGCCGTCACGCCGACGCTGGCGGCCATCCTGCTGCCGCCGGTGATCCGCCGCTTCCTGGCCACCCATCCGGGCATCCACCTCGCCATCGACGATTGCGCGCCCGACCAGTTCGTCGCCCGCGTGCTGCGCGACGACGTGGACTTCGGCATCGGCGCGCCCGAGGGTGCCGCGGTCGACGTCGACACGCGCACGCTGGTGCGCGACCACCTGGCCCTGGTCTGCCCGGCCTCGCATCCGCTGGCGCGTGCGCGCTCGCTGCAGTGGCGCCACCTGGCGCAGGAGCCCATCATCACGGTGCGGCCGGGCTACGGCATCCGGCCGATGATCGACGCCGCGGCGGCGCAGGCCGGCATCCGGCTGGCGGTGGCCAACGAGGTGGCCTTCCTGTCCACGGCGGTGTGGATGGTGCAGTGTGGCCTGGGGCTGGCGGTGATGCCCTCGGCCTACGCCCGCGACACGGCGGGCGATGGACTGGCAGTGCGCCGGCTGGGCGCGCCCGTGGTCTCGCGCGACATCTCCATCGTTACCCGGCGCGGCCGCTCGCTGTCACCGGCCGCGCAGGCCCTGGTGGGCGTGCTCGAAGCCGAGCTTGCCTGACGTCAGCCGAAACGCACAAGCACTGCCGTGCCGGCCCGACCCGCGCGCGTCCCGGCCGGCGGGACCATGGAAGACGTAGCCCAAAAGGAGTCTCCATGAACGAACGCAAGCACCACGAAGTCCTCTGGGACCTCATCAAGGACACGCGCTTTTGCATGCTGTCGCACCGCCATGCGGACGGCTCGCTGCACGCGCATCCGCTGACCACGCAGAACAAGGCGCTGGACGAAGGCGCCAGCCTCTACTTCTTCGTCTCGCGCAAGTCCGAGGTGGGCCAGCGCCTGCGCCAGGACGGCAACGTCAACCTGTCGTATGCCAATCCCAAGGACGACACCTGGGTCTCGGTGACCGGCACCGCGGTGATCCTGGAGGATGCGGCGAAGAAGAAGGAGCTGTTCGACACCATGGACAAGGCCTGGTTCGACGGCGCCGAGGACCCCGACCTGGAACTGGTCGAGGTGCGCATCGAGGAGGCCGAGTACTGGAACATCAAGGAAAACAAGCTGCTGCAGCTGATGAAGATGGGCAAGGCGGCCATGGGCGGCAGCCGGCCCCAGATGGGCGAGCACGCCGAGCTGCACTTCAGCAAGTGAGGTTTGCAGGCCGGGGCGTAGCGCGCCCCCGGCCCGCCATGGGTCGCGCTTGCCGCGCGCGCTGAGGCGAGGGTGGCGGCGACCCGTCCGTGCATCGAGACGGGCGTGCCGGAATGCCGGAGAAGCGGGATGCCCGCAGATCGGAATGCGGGACGCAAGCGTCGCGAAGGCGCGAAGGCGCGCACCGCGCACCGCGCACCGCGCATCGCGCATCGCGCATCGCGCAGCGCGCATCGCGCATCGCGCATCGCGCATCGTCTGCTTTCTTGTTGAAAGTTCCTTTTTGCGACCTTTGCGCAACCTTTGCGACTTTTGCGTCCTCACCGTTCCCTGCCCGTCCGGCCCGTCCGGCCCGTCCGGCGCGTCCGGCGCGTCCGGCGCACTCAGCTCTTCTGCGCCGCCCGCAGCTGCGCCAATGTCGCATCCGATGCCCCCGCCTGGGCCACCACCCAGCGGCGGATGCGCTCGGCGTCGGCCGAGCGGCTGCGCTTGTCGGTGGCATCCAGCAGCACGAGCACCACGTTGTGGCCGGCGATGCGCGTGTTCATGGTCACGCACTGGCCGGCCTCGATGATGTAGCCGGTCTTCTGCAGTTCGATGTCCCACTGCGGGTTCTTCACCAGCCGGTTGGAATTGAGGTAGCGCAGCGTGCGCTTGCCGAACTGCACCTGCCGCTGCGGCGTCGTCGAATATTCGCGCAAGCGCTCGTGGCGCGACGCCTCCATCACCAGTGCCGCCAGGTCGCGCGCCGTCGACTGGTTGCGGTTCGACAGCCCGGTCGGGTCGACGAAGGTCGTGTTCTTCATGCCCAGCTGGCGCGCCTTGTTGTTCATGGCGTTGACGAACTGCGGCAGGCCGCCGGGAAACGTCCGGCCCAGCGCATGGGCGGCCCGGTTCTCGCTGGACATCAGCGCCAGGTGCAGCGCCTCGTCGCGGGTGAGCCGGGTGCCCACCGGCACGCGCGAGCGACTGTGGCGCTCGTTGTCCACGTCCTCGTCCGTGATGGTGATCTCCTCGCCCAGCGGCAGCTTGGACTCGGCCACGATCACCGCCGTCATCAGCTTGGTCAGCGATGCGATCGGCAGGATGGCGTCCTCGTTCTTCTGCACCAGCACCCGGCCGGTGTCCTGGTCCAGCGCCAGCGCCGCGCTGCTGACCAGCCGCAGCGGATCCCGGGTGCGGTGCAGCCCGGCGGCCCGCCCGAAGGACTGGCGCACCTCGGGCGCAGGTGGCGGCGTCTCGGCCTCGGGTACCACTTCCACGCCCGGCGGTGCAGGCTCGTTGGGCACCTCCTCCGTCACCGGCCCGGCGGCATGCGGCGCCGCGGGCGGCGCCACCCGCACCACGTGAGCGACGGCCGCGTCCTGGCGTTCCTGCTGGGCATGCCGCCAGGCGCCCACGCCAAGCACGACCGTCGCTCCCACCGCGGCGGTGAGCACACCAGTTCGGACGAAGGACGGCAGGCTCATGCTTCTCTCCCTTTCGCCGCATTCTGGCGAACGGCCGGGCGCGCGGAGGTGCGCAACGGCGGCAGCCCGTGTAGTCCGGTTCCGCTGGCTCGGCCCGCAACGGCCGGTCGGGCGCGTCGGCTACGCGGAAAGCGGCAGGACGAGCTCGAAGCGCACGCCGTGGGCGGTGTTGGCCGCGCGGATGGACCCGCCCATCTTGGCGAGATAGGTGCGGGCCACGAACAGGCCCTGGCCGCGCCGGCCGCCGGCCTCGCCGGTGGCCGCATCGCTCACGCCGTAGTCGAAGATGCGGCCCAGCCGTTCGGGCGGGATGGGCGCGCCCGCGTTGTGGATGCCGATGACGGCTTCGCGCTCGCGCGACTCCAGCGACAGCGTGATGGCCGTGCCAGGCGTGCGATGGCGGTCGGCGTTGCGCAGCACGTGCGTCACCACGTCCTCCAGCGAGAACTCGTCGGCGCGCACCGTGACCGGCTGGCCGAAAGCTGCATAGCGCACGTCGGCGATGCCGGCGTAGTGGGCATTGGCGGCCACCAGGCGCAGGAACTCGTCCAGGTCCAGCGGCGCCAGTTCCAGCTGGACCGCGGCCAGGGCCTCGCTGGGCGAAGCCTGGCCGTACAGCACGCGCACCGCCTGCTGCATGCGCTGCACGTAGCGGTGCGCCGGGTCGGCCGTGTCCGGGTGCAGCACCATCAGCGACTGCAGCGGCGACAGGATCTCGTGGCCCACCGCCTGCAGCGTGTCGCGCTCGCGCTGGGCCCGCAGCTGCTCGCGCTGCACGTCGTCCTTCACGCGTTGCAGCAGGTCGGCCAAGCCTGCGGCCAGGATGCCCAGTTCGTCGGAGCCGCGCAGGTCCGACAGGTCGAGCTGCCCCATGCCGCCGCCTGCGTCCTTCTGCATGTTGCGCGAGACGGCCGCGGCGCGTTTGGTCAGCGCCACCACCGGACGGATCAGTCCCGCTTCCACCACCAGCCAGGCCAGGCCGATGGCCGCCAGCATGGCGCCGACGTACCACGACATGCGGGTGGCGATCACCGACAGGCTGCGGTCGATGCCGCGGGCATCGCCGGTGAAGCGCACCTCGTAGCTGCCCACCGGGGTGGCGATGGTCTCCTGCGCATGCAGCGGCGGCAGCCGGGTGGCCACCGGCAGCCGGTCGATCAGGCGCAGGATCAGCGGCGAGCTGCGTTCGGTGGCGGTCGCGCGCGGCCGCACCACCACCGGCGGCTGGGCCGGCCCGTCCTGGCGCGTGATGGCGAGCTCTTCGCCCGGCTGCAGCGCCTGGCCCAGGTCCTGCAGCGAGGGTGGGGCCAGCGCGCCCGCCGTGTTGCTGTCGAACAGCGGCGCCCCGCTGCCGGGCGCCAGCACCTGCAGCTGCACGCGGATCTGGTCCAGGTCGGTCGGCGGCCACTGCAGCTGGGTGGAGGTCAGCGCTTCGCGAAAGGCCTCGATCGGCAGCCGGATCGCGTACGACACGCGGCGGGCGCAGTCGGGCGGCTCGCCGCCGGCCGAGCAGGTGGCGCTCTGCCACAGCCAGCCGCGGAAATTGCGCAGGGGTGGCGCATCGGCGGGCAGCAGCGGCTCCATGGTGTCGGGATAGGCGGCGAGGCGGCCGCGCACCAGTGGCTCGCCGCGCAGCGACAGCAGTTCGAAGGGCGCGATCCAGCTGCGCAGCTCGCCGCGCATCTCCAGGCGGATGCGGATGCGGTGCACCGACTCCAGCAGCAGCTCACCCGGCTCGCGACCGGCCAGGTCGCCGGCGCGGAAGCTGCCGACCAGGTAGAGAAAGCCGCCGGCATAGGCGTTGCTGCCGACGGCGGCGCACAGGCTGCTCTCGTCGGGGTAGAGCACCGAGCAGGCGGCGGTCTCCACCGCCTGCTGGGCCCGCACCGGATCGTCGAAGTCGAGCGAGGGATAGGGCAGCACCAGGGGCCGCAGCGGCGTCACCTCGCTGCCCGCGGCCTGCGGGTTCAGCAGGGCCAGCAGGCCGGCTGGCTGGCGCAGCCGCGTCATCAGTTCGGCCTGGGTGCGGCGGAAGGTCTGCTGGTAGTTGCGGTAGCTGCGTTCCTTCTCGTCCTGCAACAGCACCACGGCCAGCGCCAGCGTGGCCAGGGCCAGCAGCAGGAACACGCCGCGGATCAGGATCCGGCGGCGGAACGACGCCAAGCCGAGGCGCGGCGGCTCCCGCCGCGGCAGCGGCAGCTTCATGGCCGCGGCTTGGCCGACGGCGCGGGGTCGGCCCAGCGGAAGCCGCGCATCGGCACGTTCTCGATGCCCTCGAAGCCCGGGTCGACCTCGCGGAAGGCGTCGCGGATGGTGCTGACATGCTTGCGCACGTTGTCGCGGTTGCGCCCGCTCTTCACCACCTCGAACAGTTCGTCGTAGGAGACCACTTCGCCGCGGCGCTGGTAGAGCGTGGCCAGGATGCGCTGGGCCGTCAGCGGCAGGTTGATGCGCTGGCCGCGCCAGGTCGGCGTGCGCTGCCACAGCGGGTCGAGCGAGAGCTCGCCGGCCGCGGCGGCGGCGGCGGGCTGGTGGGCCTGGCGCTCGCGCGCCACCCGCAGCAGCTCGAGGAAGGTCTCGATGAAGTCGGCTTCCTCGAAGGTGGTCTTCTGCAGGTAGTCCCAGGCATCCAGGGCCTTCATGATGCTGCGGTAGATGGCCGCCGGCATGGCCGACACCACCAGCACGGGCACGCCGCTGGCGCGCTTGTTGATCTCGTTGATCAGCGCCACGCCGGCGTGGCGTTCGTGCCCGAGCTCGATGTCCAGCAGCACCACGTCGTAGTTCTCCCGCGCCAGCGCCGCCTCGGCGTCGTCACGGGTGAACCACTGGTCGATCTCGATCCCGGGCCGCGCGGCCCGGATCCATCCCGCCAGCTGGTTGCTGGTGGGCAAGTCGTCTTCGATGACAGCTACGCGGGGCATGCGAGGGTTTGGAGAGGGACAGGACATCCGGACGCAGAAGTCGCGAAGGTTGCGCAAAAGTCGCAAAAGGACTTCCAAAAAATCGATTGGCTGTTCTTTTGCGGTTTTCGCGCAGCTTTTGCGACTTTTGCGTCCGGTACCCGCATTATGCTGCGCCCGGCTCAGTCGCCCCGTGAAGATTTCTTCCGGGG
>JAEZKX010000310.1 GCA_023436025.1 Pseudomonadota bacterium
CGGTTGGCCCCGGCGTCCGGGAACATGGTGCTGGTGCCGCGGCTGCCGGGCTCCGCAACCGGAGCTGCGGGCGGCGCGCCGACGTCGGTGTTCTCCCCGCCCAGCAGCTTGCGCAACCGCCGCCGCGCCAGGTCGCCGTAGATGCCGGCGGGGAACTTGGCCAGGAAGCCCTGCAGGTCCTCCGGGTCGCTGGAGTCCCGCACATCCTTCCAGTAGACCAGCTCCAGTTCCTGCGTGACGGTGACCGAGGTGCCCGGGCTGGTGGCGCCGCCGGGCGCCGTGCCGGGCGAGGTGAGCGGGCGCGACAGCGCGGGCTCCAGCCGCTTGAACGGATTCACCGGCGGCACCACCGTCTGGTCCTCGGCGCGGCGGAACGCGGCCTGCAGCGCCACGGCGAAGTCGCGCGCGGTGGCGAAGCGGGCGTCGCGGTCCTTGGCCAGCGCCCGCGCCACGACGGCATCGAGTGCGGGCGGCAGGCGTGGGTGGATGGTGCTGGGCGCAGGCGGCTCGTGGCCGATGATCTGGTGGATGATCGAGAAGTCGTTGTCGCCGTCGAAGGGGCGCTTGTCGGTCAGCAACTGGTAGAGCACCACGCCCACCGAGAACAGGTCGGCGCGGGCGTCGATCTTCTGGCCCTGCACCTGCTCGGGCGCCATGTACTTCAGCGTGCCGACCATGCTGCCCTGCGTGCGCGTGGCCTCGCCCGAATCCTGGATGCGGGCGACGCCGAAGTCGGTCAGCTTGACCCGCCCGCCCGGCTCCAGCAGCAGGTTGGCCGGCTTGATGTCGCGATGCACCACGCCCTGCTTGTGGGCATAGTCGAGGGCGCTGAGCAGGTCGCGGATGATCTTGAGCGACTGCTCCAGCGAATAACGCACGCCACGGTCGAGGTGGTGCTTGAGGTCGTCGCCCTGGATGTACTCCATGACCAGGAAGGCGACGTCGCCGTCGCGGTCGGAGTCGTAGACGCTGACGATGTTGGGATGCTGCAGGCGCGCGGCCGAGCGGGCCTCGGTGCGAAAGCGCAGCTCGTACTCGGCGGCGGCGTCCTCGGACAGGTTTTCCACCTTGACCGTCTTGATCGCCACCCGGCGGTCGAGGTTGGGATCGCGCCCTTCGTAGACCACGCCCATCGCCCCCTTGCCGAGGACGCGGAGCAGTTCGTAGCGGCCCAGTTTTTTGGGTGTCAATTCAGCGCTGCCGTGGTCACATGTGCCGGTCATTCTAGCCGTCGAGCTTGTCCGCGTACGCCGGCTTGCCGGCGGCGTGGCGGCGCTGCATCACCTGCTGGCAGCGCTCAGCTCGACATGAAGGCCTGGGCTGCGCGCCCAGGGCGGCAGATGCAGCGGCTGAGCCCGCGCTCGCGGCGCCCGGTCCCTTCATCGCCTCGACATGCGCCCGGCTGCGACCGGGCCGCCCTCAGCCCGCCTGCTCCCGCTTCTGCTGGCACGCCGTGCAGAAGGCGGCGGCCGGCACGGCCGCGAGGCGCGCCGGCGCGATGGGCCCTGCGCATCCGGCGCACACGCCGTAGCTGCCGTCCTGGATGCGGCGCAGGGCCGCGCCGATGTCGGCCAGCTCGCGCGCCGCCTGGGCGGTGGCCGCATCGTCGAGCGCGTGCTGCGCCTCCTCCTCCGCCAGGTCCTTGAAATCGGAAATGTCGCCCGGCCGGTCGGCGGCATGGATGGCGGCGCCTGCCGCGTCCTGCAACAGGGCGCGCAGTTCGGCTTGCCGGCGCTCGAGGCGCTGCCGGGCCTCGGCATGGTCGGGGTTCGCGGACTGGGTCATGCGTCGCCTTTCGTGTGTGATGCCACGCTGCCGGTCGTGGCATGCAGGCCTTTGATTCGGCGCAGGCCACGATCGTTCGCGGCAGCGGCGAGCCGCATCCGGCAGGCCGCGCCTTTACTCCATCAGCGCGTGCAGCATGGGCAGGGCCTCGTCCGTGGCCCGCTCCCCTTCCGCCGCCGCGATGGCGCCGCGGTGGAAGTCCATGGCCACGATGCCGCCGAGCCGCGGCCGGATCAGGATCTCGGCGGGCTCGCCGGCGAGCCGGCTCTGCGTGATGCGCACCTGCATGATGTTCAGGCTGGTCAGCATCACGTCCTTGAGCGACGGTGCGCGGCCGGCGTCGACCACGCGCTCGCGAAACGGCCCGAACAGGGTGTCGATCAGCGAGCCCTGCTGCGCAGCGTCGCCCGCGTCGGCGCGCTCCGCAACGCGCGTGCGGCGGCCGATCAGGTCCCAGTTGAGGTCCACCGCGATGACGATCTCGGCGCCCAGGGCGCGGCAGAGCGACACCGGGACCGGGTTCACCAGCCCGCCGTCCACCAGCAACTGCCCCTCGCGCACCACGGGCGTGAGCAAGCCCGGCATCGCGATGGAGGCGCGCACGGCGTCGATCACCGGCCCCTGCGTGAGCCAGACCTCGCGCCCCGTCGCCAGCTCGGTCGCCACGCAGCCGAACTTGCACGGCAGGTTCTCGATGCCACGGTCCTCGTACCGGGCGCGGAAGTACTCCACCAGCTTGCTGCCCTGGATCAGCCCGCCACCGACCGTCCAGTCCATGAAGCCCATCACGGCCCGCCAGTCCAGCTTGCGCACCCAGGCGTCGAGCCGCTCGGCCTCGCCGGCCGCACAGGCCGCGGCGACGATGGCGCCGACCGAGGTGCCGCAGACGACGTCGGGCACGATGCCCGCGCGCCGCAGCGCGCGCAGCACGCCAAGGTGTGCCCAGCCGCGCGCCGCGCCGCTGCCAAGCGCGAGTCCGATGCGGGGTGGTCTGCCTGTCACGGCGCGATTCTATGTGGCGCCCGCCGGCCGCCTGCCTCGCGGTGGCAGGGGCCCGGGG
>JAEZKX010000313.1 GCA_023436025.1 Pseudomonadota bacterium
GCTGCGGCTGCCGCAGCTCACCGCGGCCGCCCCGCCGCCGCAACACGCGACGGCCTTCGGCGCGCAGATGCGGCAGGTGCTGCGGGTGCGCTGGGCCTGGGTGGTGCTGGTGGCGGCGCTGGCCGAAGGCGCGTTCCTGCTCGGCCCCATCGCCTACCTGCCGTCGTACCTGCACCAGCGCTACGGACTCAGCCTGGTCGCGGCCACGTCCTTCCTCGCGCTCTATGCCGTGGGCGGGCTGTGCTACACGCTGGCGGCGCGCCGCCTGGTGCCGCGGCTGGGCGAACGGCGCATGGCCATCACGGCCGGCTGGATCCTGGGCCTGGCCTTCGTCGCCTGGCATTTCGCGCCGGCGGCCTGGCTGGCAGCTCCCCTCGCGCTGGTGGTAGGCTTCGGCGGCTACCTCTTTCACAACACGCTGCAGACCAACGCCACGCAGATGGTGCCGCAGGCGCGCGGCAGCGCCGTCTCGCTGTTCGTGTTCTTCCTCTTCACCGGCCAGGCCCTCGGCGTCACCTGGGCCGGGCCGGCCTTCGACCGGCTGGGGGGTGCGCCGCTGCTGCTGGTGCCGGCGGTGGCGCTGCCGCTGGTGGCCTGGGGCTTCGCACGCGCGGTACACCGGCGCGTGCCAGCCTGAAGTACGCTTCGGGCTCCCAAGGAGGCCCCATGCAGGCAGCGTTCTATTCCCGCCAGGGACCGGCCAGCGAGGTGCTGGCGGTCGGCGAGCAACCCACCCCCGAACCAGGCGACGGCGAGGTGCGCGTGCGGCTGCGCACCTCGGGTGTCAACCCGTCCGACTACAAGGTGCGCCGCGGCGGCTTCGGCCGTGCGCTGGCCTACCCGCTGGTCATCCCGCACAGCGACGGCGCCGGCGTCATCGATGCCGTCGGCCCGGGCGTCGATGCCTCGCGCATCGGCGAGCGGGTGTGGATCTGGAACGGCCAGTGGAACCGGCCCTTCGGCACCGCGGCGCAGTACATCGCCCTGCCCTCGGCGCAGGCGGTGCGCCTGCCCGACGGCGTGGACGACGCCGCGGCGGCCTGCCTGGGCATTCCCGCCTTCACCGCCATGCAGGCGGTGCGGCTGGCGCAGCTGCAGCCAGGCATGACGGTGCTGGTGAGCGGCGGCGCGGGCGCGGTGGGGCACTATGCGATCCAGATGGCGCGGCACCAGGGCGCGACCGTGCTCACCACGGTGAGCAGCGATGCCAAGGCGGCCCATGCGCGCGCGGCCGGTGCCGACCACGTCATCGACTACAGGCGCGAGGACGTCGGCGCGCGCGTGCAGGTGCTGACGGGCGGCCGCGGCGTGGACGCGGTGATCGAGATGGACTTCACCACCAATGTCGCGCTCTACCCTGCCTGCGTGCGGCCGGGCGCGACCATCGTGGTCTACGGCATGGGCGCCACCGAAGCGAATTTGCCCACGTTCTGGTTCATGCGCAACCGCGTCGTGCTGAAGTTCGTCTACATCTACGAAATCGACGCCGCCGACCGCGAGGCCGGGCTGCGCGAGCTGCAGGGACTGCTGGAACAGGGCGCGCTGCGACACACGGTGGCCATGCGCCTGCCGCTGGCCGACATCGCGCGGGCCCACGACATCGTCGAACAGGGCGGCGTGATCGGCAACGTCGTACTCGACATCACTTGAAGGAACGAAGAATGGATCTGGGATTGAAGGACAAGCACGTGCTGGTCACGGGCGGCAGCCGCGGCATCGGCCTGGCATGCGCGCGCGAGTTCCTGCGCGAAGGCTGCAAGGTGAGCCTGGTGGCGCGCGACGCCGGCCGGCTGCGACAGGCGCAGGAGGCGCTCGGCACCGGCGTCGCCGTGTTCGCGGCCGACCTGACGCAGGCCGACGACGCATTGCGCGCCATCGACGCCGCCGAGGCCGCGCTGGGGCCGGTGGACATCCTGGTGAACTCGGCCGGCGCCGCCCGCCGCGTGCCCTTCGACGAGCTGCAGGCGCGCAACTGGCACGACGCGATGGACGCCAAGTTCTTCACCTACGTGCATGTGATGGACCCCGTGGCCCAGCGCATGGGCCGGCGCGGCGGCGGCGCTATCGTCAACGTCATCGGCATGGGCGGCAAGGTGGCCACGCCCACCCACCTGTCCGGCGGCGCGGCCAATGCGGCGCTGATGCTGGTGACCGCCGGCATGGCGGCGGCCTGGGGGCCCAAGGGCGTGCGGGTGAACGCGGTCAATCCCTCGCTGACCCTCACCGACCGCCTGGCCGAGGGCCTGGCGGCGGATGCGCGCCAGCGTGGCACCACCGCCGAAGAGGTGCTGAAGCAGTCCGAAGCCAAGATGCCGCTGGGCCGGCTGGCCAAGCCGGAAGAGATCGCCGACGTGGTGGTCTTCCTCGCCTCGCCGCGCGCGTCCTATGTGTCGGGCGCGATCGTGGCGATGGATGGGGGGACGGTGCCGATGGTGGTCTGAGGCGGCGCCGCGGCCGCCAGCGCGCCCGCGATCACCCGTTCGGGATCTCGGGCTCGACCAGCAGCGCCAGCTGCTGCAGCGACTCCTGCCAGCCCAGGTAGCAGCCATCCGGCGGGATCACGTCCGGAATGCCTTCCTGCACCGCGGTGAACTCGGTGCCGCACGACACCTTCTTCAGCGTGACGGTGGTCTGCATGGTGCCGGGCAGGTTGGCGTCCTCGAACTGCGCGGTGTAGCGCAGCTTCTCGCCGGGCACCAGCTCCAGGTACTGGCCGCCGAAGGCATGCGCGTGGCCGGTCGAGATGTTGGTGAAGGACATGCGGTAGCTGCCGCCCACCTCGGCCTCCATGGCGTGGACGGTGGCATGGAAGCCGTGCGGCGGCAGCCACTTGGCCCAGGCAGCGGGGTCGGTGAACGCGCGGTAGACCCGCTCGGGCGGGGCGCGCAGGACGCGGTGCAGGCGGATGGTGCTGGGCATGGCCGTTCTCCTTCGGGGTTCAGAGGATGTCCCTCTGGCTGGCGACGATCGGCAGGCCGCGGAATCGACAGTGGCCGCCGCGATGGTTGCAACGGCCGGTCACGGCCGCCACCCTTGCGCGCTCAGCCGGGCGGGCCGATGCGCGCGAAGCGCGCTTGCAGGCGGCCGTCGATCTCGACCTCGCCGAAGAACATGGCGTGCGGACGCACCCACAGGCCGCTCGCGTTGTACAGCGGCCGGTACACCACCAGCGGCTCCAGCGTCTCGCTGTGGCGGGCCACGCCGACCACCTCGTACTCGCCGCCCTTGTAGTGGCGGTAGCGGCCGGCCGGCGTGGGCGGCAGCGGGGGCAGGTCGTCGCCGGCCATCAGACCACCAGCATGCCGCGGAAGCCGCGCACCGCGTAATACGACTGCACGCCGTTGTGGTAGGTGAACACGCGGCCGTAGCGGCGGTCGCAGAACAGCGCGCCGCCCAGCTTGCGCACCGCCGGCGGCGTGGCGATCCAGCTGGAGGTCTTGAGGTCGAACTCGCCCAGTTCCTGCAGCGCGCGGTACTGCGCCTCGTCCAGCAGGGTGATGCCCATGGCGGCGGCGGTTTCCACCGCGCTGCCCGCGGGCTTGTTCTCCTTGCGGGCGTCGAGCGCCGCGCGGTCGTAGCAGAGGCTGCGCCGGCCGGCGGGCGTTTCCGGCGCGCAGTCGCAGAAGGTGAGCTGGCCGGAGCTGGGGTCGTGCGCGATGACATCGGGCTCGCCACCGCTGGCTTCCATGGCCTGCAAGGACCGCAGGGCCGTCGCATGGCCTTCCAGCCGGGCCTGCACCGCGTTCCACGCCAGCCCGGAGTGGCGCGCCTGGTGGGCGTCGAAGCGCTCCTGCAGGGTGCGCAGCAGCGCGTCGCGGTCGGCAGGTTTCATGGCGAGCTCCACGGTCGGGAAAGGAGCGCAGTCTGCCACGGCCGGCTGACGGCCGGCGGGGGCGGGTGCTACTCCGCCCAGCCGCCGCCCAGGGCCCGGTACAGCTGGACCTGGTTCTGCAGCCGCGCCAGCCGCGCCTGCACCAGCGCCTGCTGGGCCGCGAACAGCGAGCGCTGCGCGTCCAGGTAGTCGAGGTAGCTGGAGACCCCGCCCTCGTAGCGCAGCTGCGCCAGGCGCAGGCGCACCGACTCGGCCTCGACCACCCGGCCCTGCGAGGCGACCAGGTCGGCCAGGGTGGTGCGGCCGGCCAGGCCGTCGGCCACTTCGCGGAAGGCGGTCTGGATGGCGCGCTCGTACTGCGCGACGGCGATGTCGCGCGAGACGCGGGCCGAATCCAGGCCGGCCCGGTTACGCCCGGCATCGAAGATCGGCTGCAACAGCGACGGCGTGACGGTGTAGCCCCAGTTGCCGCCATCGAACAGGCCGGACAGGTCCGGGCTCACCGTGCCGATGCCGGCCGTGAGCGAGATGCGCGGGAAGAAGGCCGCGCGCGCGGCGCCGATGTTGGCATTGGCCGCCAGCAGCTGCTGCTCGGCCTGGCGCACGTCGGGGCGCTGGGTCAGGACCTCCGAGGGCACGCCGGCCGGCAGGTCGGGCAGCGTCACCGACTGGGTGGTGATGCCCACGCGGTACTCCGGCGACACCGCTTCGCCGATGAGCAGGCCCAGGGTGTTGAGGTCCAGCGCCCGCTGGCGTCGCAGCTGCGCCAGCGTGGCCCGCGCGCTCTCGGTCAGCGACTCGGCCTGGCGGAAGTCCAGCTCCGAGGCCGCGCCGCCTTCGAAGCGAAGGCGCGTGAGGCGTTGCGACTCCTCGCGCGAGCGCAGGGTCTGCTCGGTGATCGCCAGCAGTTCCTCGTCGGCGGCCAGGTTGAGCCAGGTGTTGGCGACGCTGGCCACCAGGGCAGCCTGCGCCGCGCGCCGGCCCTCCTCGGTGCCCAGGTACTGCGCCAGCGCGGCTTCGCTCAGGCTCGAAATGCGGCCGAAGAAGTCGATCTCCCAGGCGCTGATGCCCAGGTTGACGCTGTAGCTGGTGGTCTGCTCGCGCAAGGCGTTGGGTGCGCGCGACGCGCTGCCGCTGACGCCCACCCCGGGCAGCAGGTCGGCCTGGCGGATGTCGTACTGCGCCCGCGCCTGCGCGATGTTGAGCGCGGCGATGCGCAGGTCGCGGTTGTTGCGCAGCGCCGTCTCCACCAGCGCGGCCAGGCGCGCATCGGCGAAGAACTGGCGCCACTGCAGCTCGGTGGCGGCCGTGCCGGTGGCGGCGCCGGCATAGGGAAAGGCCGCCGGCACGGGCGCCTCGGGACGCTCGTAGGTGGGGATCATCGAGCAGCCCGCCAGCACGGCGGCCGACAACCCGATGGCGATCGATCGGAAGGTCATACCTGGTCTCCCGCCGAGGCACCGGCCGGCAAGTCACGTTCGAGCTGGTGGGCGTGCAGCTTGCGCTGCCGCTCGCTGCCCTTGAAGAAGCCGCGCACGACGACGAAGAATATGGGAACGAAGAATACGGCCAATGCCGTACCGGTAAGCATACCGCCCAGCACGCCAGTTCCGATGGCCCGCTGGCTGGCCGAGCCGGCGCCGGTGGCCAGGACCAGCGGCAGCACGCCCAGGCCGAAGGCCAGCGAGGTCATGATGATGGGACGGAAGCGCAGGTGGGCCGCCTCCAGCGCCGCCTCGACCACGCTCTTGCCCTGCGCCTGCAGGTCCTTGGCGAACTCGATGATCAGGATCGCGTTCTTCGCGCTCAGGCCGATGATGGTGATCAGCCCCACCTGGAAGTAGACGTCGTTGGCATAGCCGCGCAACCAGGTCGCGAGCAGCACGCCCAGCACGCCCAGGGGCACCACCAGGATCACGGCCAGCGGAATCGACCAGCTCTCGTACAGCGCCGCCAGGCACAGGAACACCGCCAGGATCGCGAATCCGTACAGGATCAGCGCCTGCGCGCCGGCCAGCTTTTCCTCGCGCGACTGTCCGGTCCATTCGAAGCCGAAGCCGGCCGGCAGCTTGGCGGCCAGCTGCTCCATCTCGGCCATCGCCGCGCCGGTGCTTTGGCCGGGCGCCGGCGCGCCGGAGATCCGCATCGCGGGATAGCCGTTGTAGCGCACCGTCTGCATCGGGCCCTTGATCCACTTGGTGGTGGCGAAGGCGGACAGCGGCACGGCCTCGCCCTGGCGGTTGACGGCGTTGATCTGCAGCAGGTCCTTGGGCTGCATCCGCGCGGCGGCGTCCGCCTGCACGATCACCCGCTGCAGCCGGCCCGCGGTCGGGAAGTCGTTGACGTAGGTCGAGCCGACCGAGGTCGACAACGCCGAGTTGATGGCGTCGAAGGACACGCCCAGGGCCTGGGCCTTGTCGCGGTCGATCACCAGCTGCAGCTGCGACGCGTCCTCCAGGCCGTCGGGGCGTACCTGCGCCAGCACCTTGCTTTGCGCGGCCATGCCCAGCAGCTGGTTGCGCGCCGCCACCAGCGCGTCGTGGCCGTGGCCGCCGCGGTCCTGCAGGCGGAAGGTGAAGCCCGAGGCCGAGCCCAGTTCCGGGATCGGCGGCGGGCTGAGCGGGAAGATGATCGCGTCGCGGATGCCCGAGAGGGCGCCGAAGGCCTTGCCCGCCAGGGCCTCGGCCGTCTGGCCCGGCCCCGTGCGTTCATCCCAGGGCTTGAGCGTGATGAAGGCGAGCGCCGCGTTCTGGCCCTGGCCCGAGAACGAGAAGCCCAGCACGCTGACCATGCTCTGCACCTCGGGTTGCTTGAGCATGTAGTTCTCGACCTGGGTCATGACCTCGCTGGTGCGCGTCTGGGTCGCGCCCGGCGGCAGCTGCACGTTCACCAGCATCGTGCCCTGGTCCTCGCCCGGGAGGAAGGAGGTGGGCAGCGCACGGAACAGGACGAACACCGCGCCGATGATGGCGACATAGATCACGAGATAGCGCGCCGCCTTCCTCAGCAGGCGCGACACCAGGCTTTCGTAGCCCTTGGCCGTGCGGGTGAAGCCCCGGTTGAACCAGCCGAAGAAGCCGCGCTTCTCGTGGTGGTGGCCCGCCTCCACCGGCTTGAGCAACGTGGCGCACAGCGCGGGCGTGAGCGACAGCGCCATGAAGGCCGAGAACGCGATAGACGCGACCATCACCGCGGAGAACTGGCGGTAGATGTTGCCGGTGGAGCCGGCGAAGAAGGCCAGCGGCACGAACACCGAGATCAGCACCACCGTCACGCCGATGATGGCGCCGGAGATCTGCCCCATGGCCTTGCGGGTCGCCTCGCGTGGTGGCAGCCCTTCCTGGCTCATGATCCGTTCGACGTTCTCCACCACCACGATGGCATCGTCCACCACGATGCCGATCACCAGCACCATGCCGAACATGGTCAGCACGTTGATCGAGAAGCCCAGCGCCAGCAGCACGCCGAAGGTGCCGAGCAGCGCGATGGGCACCACCAGGGTCGGGATGATCGTGTAGCGCCAGTTCTGCAGGAACAGGAACATCACGATGAACACCAGCACCACCGCCTCCAGCAGCGTCTCGACCACCTTGCCGATGGAGATCTGGATGAAGCGCGAGCTGTCGTACGGGATCTCCCACTTGGTGCCGGCCGGGAAATACGGCGCCAGTTCGGCCATGCGCGCATGCACCGCCTTGGCCGTCTGCAGGGCGTTGCCGCCGGGCGCCAGCTGCACGCCGATGCCGGTCGAGGGCTTGCCGTTGAGCCGGGCGATGGTCGCATAGGCCTGGGCGCCGACCTCCACCCGCGCCACGTCGCGCAGGCGCACGGTGGAGCCGTCGGCGTTGGCGCGCAGCACGATCTCCTGGAACTGCTCCGGGGTGCTGAGCTGGCCCTCGACCACCACCGTGGCGGTGATGCTCTGGCCCGGCACGTTGGGCAGTTCGCCGATGGAGCCGGCCGACACCTGGGCGTTCTGCGCGCGGATGGCGGCGACCACCTCGGCCGGCGACATGTTGAAGCCGACCAGCTTCTGCGGGTCGATCCAGATCCGCATGGCCTGTTCGCTGCCGAACAGCTGGGCCTGGCCCACGCCGGGGATGCGCTGGATCTCCGGCAGCACGTTGCGCGACGCGTAGTCACCCAGCTTGGTGGGCGTGGTCGACGGGTCCTCCGAGTAGAGGATGGTGAAGAGCAGGAAGTTGGACTGCGCCCGGTCGACCCGCACGCCCTGCTGCGTCACCGCCGCCGGCAGCCGCGGCGTGGCGCGCGACAGGCGGTTCTGCACGTCGACCTGCGCCAGCTCCGGGTTGGTTCCGGGCTCGAAGCTCAGCGTGATGGAGCCGCTGCCGTTGGCCTGCGCCACCGATTCCATGTAGGCCAGGCCCGGCGAGCCGTTCATCTCCTGCTCGATGACGCTCAGGACGCTGTCTTCGAGCACCTGGGCCGAGGCGCCCGGGTAGTTGGCGTTGATGACGATCGAGGGCGGCGCCACCGGCGGGTACTGCGCGATGGGCAGCTGCGTGATGGACACGGCGCCCAGCACGATGATGAACAAGGCGATGACCCACGCGAAGATGGGCCGGTCGATGAAGAACTTGGCCATGCGTGCCTCAGTTGCTGGCGCGCTGCGCGGGCGCGGAAGCCGCACCGGAGGCGGGCCGCGCGGCCGGCACGGCGGCGGTGCCGGCAGGACCGGCGGGGGCCCGGGTGCCGGGGGCGGTCCATGGCACGGGCTTGACCGGCTTGCCGGGCTGGAGCTTCTGGAAGCCGTCGACGATCACCTGCTCGCCGGCCTTGAGCCCGCCCAGGATCACCCACTTGCCGTCCTGCGAACTGCCCACCGTGACCGGACGCTGCTCCACCAGGCCGGCGGACGTCACCACCATCACGGAGTCGCCCTGCGGCGACAGCGTGACCGCCTGCTGCGGCAGCAGCAGGGCGTTGCTCGCCACCGCTTCCTCGATCCGCACGCGCACGTACATGCCGGGCAGCAGCAGGCCGCTGGCGTTGGGCACCTCGGCGCGCAGCGTCACCTGGCCGGTGGTCGGGTCCACGGTCTGGTCGGCGAACAGCAGGCGGCCGGCCTGCGGATAGACGCTGCCGTCTTCCAGCAGCACGCGCACCTCGGCGCCGTCGACGCCGGCGCGCTTGAGGCGGCCTTCCTGCATGGCGCGGCGCAGGTTCAGCACCTGGGTCGCGCTCTGGGTGAAATTGACGTACAGCGGGTTGATCTGCTGGATCGTGGTCAGCGGCGTGGCCTCGCCCTGCCCCACCAGCGCGCCTTCGGTCACCAGCGAGCGGCCGATGCGCCCGGAAATGGGCGCCGTCACCGAGGCATAGCCCTGGTTGATCTCGGAAGTGCGCACCTGGGCGCGGGCGGCCGCGACCTCGGCCTCGGCCTGCTTCTGCGCGGCCACGGCATTGACGTATTCCTGCTGGCTGATCGCGTTGGCCGCGACCAGCGGCCGGTAGCGTTCGGCCAGGTTGGTGGCCTGCTGCAGGGTGGCCTGCGCGCGCGCCAGCGCCGCCTGCGCCTGCGCGGTGGCGGCGGCATAGGGCGCCGCGTCGATGCGGTAGAGCAGCTGGCCGGCGCGCACGTCGCTGCCCTCGCGGAACACGCGCTGCAGCACGATGCCAGCCGCCCGCGCGCGCACCTCGGCCACGCGGGAAGGCTCCAGACGGCCCGGCAGCTCGGTCAGGAGGCCGACTTCTCCGGGGCTGACGGTCACCACGCCGACTTCCGGCGGCGGCATGGCGGGGGCGGCCTGTGGCGCGTCGGAGCCGCCCTTGCCGCAGCCTGCCAGGGCAGCCAGGACGATGGAGAAAGCGAGGACGCGCGGCAAACGAGCAGCCATGGATGTTCCGGTGGAATGCGGGGAAACCGCGAGTATACATACAAGACTGCATGTATATTCGACATCCATGGCCCGTCGCTCCAAGGAAGATGCCCTCGCCACCCGCAACGCCCTGCTGGACGCGGCCGAGCGCGTGTTCCTGGCGCAGGGGGTGGCCGGCACCTCGCTGAACGACATCGCCCAGGCCGCCGGCACGACACGTGGCGCCATCTACTGGCACTTCAAGGACAAGGCGGACCTCTTCAATGCCATGATGGACCGGGTGGTCATGCCGCTGCAGGCGGCCGCGGCCGAGTTCGAACCCGACGCTGGCTGCGTCGACCCGCTGCCGGCCTTGCGCCGCTCGCTGCAGCGCGCCTTCCACCAGACCGCGACCGATCCACGCACGCGCCGCGTGTTCGAGGTGGTCACGCACAAGGTGGAGTACGTCGACAGCCTGTGCGCCGTGCGCGAGCGCCACGCCCAGCTGCGCGCCGCCTCGGTGCAGGGCTTTTGCAGCGCGCTGCTGCGTGCCGCGGCCGTGCGCGGCCGCGACCTGCGCGTTCCGGCCGCCGAGGCCGCACAGGGCCTGCACGCGCTGGTGGACGGCCTCATCCAGAACTGGCTGCTCGACCCGGCCGCCTTCGACATCGAGAGCGCGGGCAGTCACGCCGTCGACGCCTACCTGCGGGGGCTGGGCCTGGAGCCGGCGGACGCCCCGGGGTAGATCGCCTGCAGGTTCTTCGCGTCATCGAAGGCCTGGCATGGGCGGGGCCAGGGCCCGCATTCACCTTGGCGACGGCTCGTCTGCCGCGGCTTCGGCCATCTGCAAGCCGGTCCGGCCAACGGCGCCAGCCACGCACATGCCGTGCACATTGCATGCGACTTGCCTATCCTGCCGCGGGCTCGCTACCCTATCGCCATGAGCGACCCGCACCACCACACGCACGGCCCCGGCCATCCGCACGACCACGAGAGCGCGCCCGGCACCGCATGGAAGCACGACGGCGTGCGCGTGATCCCGGGCGACCGGCTCGATGGCAACACGGCGCAGACGCCCGGCATGGACCGCAAGGCGGCCATCAACTTCGCCCGCGTGGGGGCGCAGAAGCTGTGGGCCGGCACGGTGACCATCCATGCCAACGCCAAGACTGGCGCCCACCACCACGGCCATCTCGAGAGCGTGATCTACATCGTCCGGGGCCGGGCGCGCATGCGCTGGGGCGAGAACCTCGAGTTCACCGCCGAGGCGGGGCCGGGCGACTTCATCTACGTGCCGCCCTACGTGCCGCACCAGGAGATCAACGCCAGTCCCACCGAGGTGCTGGAATGCGTGCTGTGCCGCAGCGACGGCGAGGCGGTGGCGGTCAACCTCGACATCGAGCCGGCGGAGAAGCCGGAAGAAGTCCTCTGGGTGGATCCCACGCATCCGCACGGCGGGGTGTGAGGCGCCCGGCCACCACCATCGCGCAAGCGCATCCATGGCCTACACCCTTCGCTACAAGCACGGTCCCGCCATGGCGGTGGCCGAGGTCAGCTGCCTGGCCTTCATCGAGACCGCCGAGCCGGTCCTGCTGGAGATCGAGGCGCACACGCAACGGCACCGTGACCGCCGCCTGCTCGTCAACCTGCGGGACGTGGTCGGCACCATGGGACCGCAGGAGCATGCCCTGATCGGCAAGCTGGCCGTGCGCCACCTCGCGCACCTCGAGCGCGTTGCGTCGCTGGTGGCCGAGGACAAGATCACCCGCGTGAGCGAAGGCGTGGCCCGCGCCCAGGGCATGCAGCTGCGCGTGTTCACGCAGCTGACCGAAGCGGTCGCCTGGCTGCTCGACGAATGAGTGCGCAGCCGCGGGTCCAGGCCCTGCTCTTCGACCTGGGCGGCGTGGTCGTCGACATCGACTTCGGCCGCGTGCTGGACGCCTGGCAGCCGCATTCCGCCCTGCCACGCGCGCAGCTGCGCCAGCGCTTCAGCTTCGACCCGCCCTACCAGCGCCACGAGACCGGCGCGCTGGAGGCGGCGGGCTACTTCGACCACCTGCGCCAGCAGCTGGCGCTCTCCTGCGACGACGCCACCATGGCGGCCGGCTGGAATGCCGTGTTCACGGGCGCCATCGACGAAACGCTGGCGCTGATCGACGGCGTGCGCGAGCGCGTGCCCTGCTACGCCATCAGCAACACCAACGCCGTGCACCTGGCCGAGCTGGAGCGCGCCTTCCCGGCAGTGCTGGCGCGCTTCCGGCAGGTGTTCGTCTCGCATGCCATCGGCCACCGCAAGCCGCAGCCCGAGGCATTCGCGCACGTGCTGCGCGCCATCGGCGTACCGGCTGCCGGCGTGATGTTCTTCGACGACCTGGCCGACAACGTGGACGGCGCCCGCGCCTGCGGCATGCAGGGCGTGGTGGTGACCGGGCCGGCCGATGTGCGGCGGGCCCTGCAAGCCGCCGGGCTGGTGTAGGCCGCAGTCGCTGTGCGCGCAAGGCGCCCGCGGCAGCGCAGCCCTCAACCCTCCTGGTGCGCCTGGACCCGCGCCGACACCCGCTGCCGCAGCCGCAGCCGTGCGGCGTCCGACAGCATGCGGCCGGCCCAGCGGTAGACGTTGAACTCGCGCACCGTCGCGCGCATGCTGGCCATGCGCTCGCGCTGCTCGCCGGGCGGCATGGTGAGGCCCTGGTACAGCGCGTCGGCGGTCTCCTCCACGTGGTAGGGATTGACGATCAGAGCCTCCGGCAACTCGCGCGCGGCGCCGGCGAAGCGGCTGAGCACCAGCACGCCGCGTTCGTCGTCGCGCGCCGCCACGAATTCCTTGCACACCAGGTTCATGCCGTCGTGCAGGCTGGTCACCAGGCAGACGTCGGCCGCGCGGTACAGCCGCGTGACCGACGCATGGTCATGGTGCTGGGCCAGCAGGCGCACCACCGGCGCGCCGTCGCGGCCGAAGCGGGCGTTGATGCGCTCGGTGGTCGCGTTGATGCGTTCCTTGAACAGGCGGTACTCCTCCAGCGCGCCGCGCGAGGGCGCGGCCACCTGCACGAAGGTGAAGCGGTCCACCCAGTCGGGATGCTTCTCCAGCAGGCGCTCCACCGCGTGCAGCCGCTCCAGGATGCCCTTGGTGTAGTCGAAGCGGTCGACGCCCACGGCGATGCGGTGGTGCTCCGGGATCCCCAGCTGCTCGCCCACGTCGCGCCGGCATTCCTGTGGCGACGGCCAGGCGGCCTCCTCCTGCGGCGTCGGCCATTCGATCGAGATCGGATAGCTTTCCACCAGGGTCTGTTCGCCGTGCCAGGTGATGGTGGAGTGCTCGTGCTCGATGCGCGCCTCCAGGTAGCGGTCCACCGTCTCGATGAAGTTCTTGCAATGGAAACGCGTGTGGAAGCCCAGGATGGTGCTGCCCAGCATGCCTTCCAGGATCTCGGTGCGCCAGGGGCAGATGCCGAAGGATTCCGGGTTGGGCCAGGGGATGTGCCAGAAGGTCAGGATGGTGGCGCGCGGCAGCCGCTTGCGCACCATGGCCGGCAGCAGCGCGAAGTGGTAGTCCTGCACCAGCACCACCGGGTCGTCGCCGCGCGCCTCGGCCACCACGGCGTCGGCGAACAGCTGGTTGACCTCGCGGTAGTGCTGCCAGTCGCTTTCCCGGAACACCGGCCGCACGTGGGCCACATGGCACAGCGGCCACAGCCCCTCGTTGGCGAAGCCGTAGTAGTAGCCCCGCTCCTGTTCCTCGGTGAGCCAGAGGCGGCGCAGGCGGTAGTCGTCCTGGCCCGGCGGCAGCGACACGCGGTCGTGCGCGTCGACCGCCTCGCGGTCGGCGCTGCCGGCGCCATGCGCGATCCAGGTGCCCGAGCACGCGCGCATCACCGGCTCGACCGCCGTGACCAGGCCGCTGGCGGGGCGGCGCACCACCAGCCGGCCCTCGGCGTCGTGCTCGTGGATGTAGGGCTCGCGGTTGGACACCACGATCACCTGGTCGCCGCGCAGCTGGGTGCGCAGCAGCGACTGCAGGCGTTCGGGGTTCCAGCCGGTTTCGGGGCCCACCATGCGGCGGTACTCGTCCTCCAGCTCGCGCAGGCGATCGCGCAGTTCGGCGGCCAGCGGCGCCAGTTCGGGCGCCGCCGGCATCAGCGGGCGCACCAGACCCTCGCCGCGCAGCAGGGCACGCGCGCCCGACACCCAGCCGCGCCAACTGAGCTGGGCCACCACCACGGTCACCAGCGCGATCGCGCCACCCAGGCCGGCGATGAGGATGATCAGGTAGCGGCGCGTGTCCTGGCTGCGCCGCTCGATGAAGCTGAGGTCGTGCAGCAGCACCAGCTGGCCCACCGGCCCGGCTTCGGCGGTGAGCGGATGCAGGCTGAGGTGGACCGGCCCGCCTTCCAGCCGCATCTGGGGATCCTTGGTCGCGGCAAGGCCCGCGGCCTTCTCGCAGCTCAGGTCACGCGGGAACCGGGCCGTGCGGCGCATCACCTGCCCGGTGGTGGAACACCAGGCCATGGCCACCATGCGTTCGTCCTGCACCGTGCGGTCGAACAGCGTCTGCAGGCGGCGTCCGCGCGACTCCTTCTGGTCGTCGGCCACGGACTCGGACAGCGCGTTGGCCACCAGCGTGCCCCGCATGTCGAGGTCGCGGGCGAACCAGCGCAGCGTGAGCCTGTCCATCAGCGGCACGGCGAGGTAGGCCGTCCCCACCAGCAGCGCCACCAGCGGCAGCAGGAAGCGCAGCTGCAGTCGAAAGGTCTTCATGTCCCGACTTTACCCGTCGGGCACTTGATGCATTTGGTCCAATGCATAGAATGGGACCGGCGGTGCCTGCACCGCCGAGCGACAATTCAGGAAACTTGGGGCCCCGCTTCGGCCGGGGCCGTTTTTTTGGGGCCCTGCCCCTATGATGGCGCCCCATGCCCGCGCGCGCACCCACGCCCCGAAAGAAACCCACCAGCCCCGCCGACGCGCCCGACGCGCTCGACGAACCCGCCGCCCGGGTGCTGCGCCGCTTCCGCCTGGTGTTCAACACGGTGAAGAGCCATTTCCGCGCCGTGGAGAAGAAGGCCGGCGTGGCCGGGGCCCAGGTGTGGGCGCTGAGCGTGGTGGCCGCGCACCCGGACATCGGCGTGGGCGCACTGGCGCGGGCCATGGACATCCACCAGTCGACCGCCAGCAACCTGCTCAAGCCCATGCTGGAAGGCGGCCTGCTGCTGGCCGGTCGCTCGGGCAGCGACCGGCGCGCGGTGCAACTGCGCATCACGCCCCAGGGCATGCGGGTGCTGCGGCGCGCGCCGGGGCCGTTCAGCGGTGTGCTGCCCGATGCCCTGGCGCGGCTGGACGCCGCCACGCTGGCCCGCCTGGACCGCGACCTGGGCAAGCTGGTCGAGGCGCTGGAAACCACCGACACCCGCGCGGGAAAGGTGCCGCTGGGACATCCCGACTAAGGCGGCAGCGCAGCGCGGTGCCAGCCGCGCCCGTCGCCGCGCCGGCTCACGAGCCGATCACCTGGAACTCCCCCGATCCCAGCAGCTGCCGCACCTGCTGCGCCAGCGAGCCGAACACCTTGCCCGCCAGGCCGGGCGCCTCGTCACCGAACAGGATGCGGTCGCAGCCGAACGCGCGCGCGGCGCGTGCGATGGACTCGGCACTGCGGCCCACCAGCACCGTGCTGGTGTAGGGAACGCCAGCCGCATCCAGCAAGCCCCGGGCGAAGCGCAGCTCGTCGTCGCCCGCTTCCTGCTGCAGCCGGTGCAGCTCGCGCGGACTGAAGAACTGGGCGACGTGGCCGGTGACGCGCGGCTGCACGCGCACCAGGCGGATGCCCGCCTGCTCGTCGCGGTGGATGCGGATGGCCTCGGCCACCGCGGACCGGGTGCGCAGCGGGTCGGCCGGATCGATGGGAACGAGCACGTGTCGCACGGAATTCCTCCTCAGGCCGCCTGGTCGGCGACGGTTTGCGGGGCACGGTGGGTCAGCCACTTGCCGACACCGACCACCAGGGCGGCGCCCAGCGCGGGCAGGATGTTGTGCAGGTAGTGGTGCCGCTCCACGAAGCCGTGGATGGACGGGTCGGACAGCGCCATCTCGCCCGCGACCCAGCCCAGCAGGGCCGCGCCCAGGGTGATGATCACCGGGAAGCGTCCCATCAGCTTGAGGATCAGGGTGCTGCCGAAGATGATGAGCGGGATGCTGATGACCAAGCCGAACACCAGCAGCGGCACGTTGCCCTTGGCGGCGGCGGCCACGCCGATCACGTTGTCCAGGCTCATCACCAGGTCGGCCACCACGATGGTCTTGATGGCGCCGGCCAGGTTGGCGTGGCTGGCCAGTTCCTCGTGCCCGTCGTCGCCCTTGAGCAGGCCGACACCGATCCACAGCAGCAGCGCCGCGCCGAGCAGCTTCAGGAAGGGCAGCGTCAGCAGGTAGACCGCGAAGAAGGTCAGCACCACGCGCAGCACGATGGCGCCCACGCTGCCGAAGACGATGGCCCTCTTCTGCTGCTGCGCGGGCAGCGAGCGGCAGGCCAGCGCGATGACCACGGCGTTGTCACCGGACAGGACGATGTTGATCAGGATGATCTGGGACAGGGCGACCCAGAACTCGGGCGCTGCCAGGAAGGCCATGGGGATGTCTCCTCGAAGGTGGAGCCCCCGAGGCTAGGCAGGTCGGTTGACAGCCTTCTGGCGGCGCGCTGTCGGCGGGATGAACGCCAGCTTTCAGCCGGCTGACTGTGTGGCCACGGGCCACCGACCCGGCCGTGGGGAGGGAGCTTGCGTCCGCTGCGCGGGCGCCCTAGGAACGAAGGGGCGGGAAGATCACGCTGAAGGTGTTGCCCACGCCGTCGGTGTCTTCCTCCAGCGTGATGCGCGCGCCGTGCAGGCTGGCGATCTCGCTGACGATGGCCAGGCCGAGGCCGCTGCCGTCCTCGCCCGTGCCCAGCAGGCGGTGGAAGCGCTCGAAGATGCGCGAACGCTGCTCCACCGGGATGCTGGGGCCGTCGTCACTGACCCACAGCCGGCCCTGGCCATCGGGCAGCGCGTCGACGCCTACGGTGACGCGTCCGCCGGCCTGGCTGTAGCGGATAACGTTGTCCAGCAGGTTGTTGATCAGCTCGCGCAGGCGGTCGGGGTCGGCCGCGATCATCAGCGGCGCCGGGCTGCCCTCGAAGCCCAGGTCGATGTCGCGCGCGAGCGCATGCGGCACCCAGTCCATGCCCACTTCCAGCGCGAACGCGTTCAGGTCCAGCGGCTGCAGGCGCACGGTGTCGAGCGCGCCCGGCTCGTTGCGGGCCAGCGAGAGCAGCTGCCGCACCAGCCGCGCCAGACGGTCGGCGCTGATGTACAGCTGGGCCAGCGAATGGCGCACGCGCGCGCCGTCGGTCTCGCGCAGCGCCAGCTCGATCTGCGCCTTCAGGCCACTGACCGGCGTCTTCAGCTGGTGCGCCGCATCGGCGACGAAACGGCCCTGGAAGTCGAAGGTCCGGCCCAGCCGCGCCATCAGCTGGTTGACCTCGTCCACCAGCGGCCGCACTTCACCGGGCACGTCGTGCGTGTCGATCGGGCTCAAGTCGCGATGCGAGCGATCCGACACTGCGCGCCGCAGCCGCTGCAGCGGCTCCAGCCCGCGCGACACGCCGATCCACACGACCAGCGTCGCCAGCATGATCAGCAGCAGCTGCGGCACCATCGCCGTGACCACCATCTCCCAGGCCAGCCGGTTGCGCTTGTGCAGGGTCTCGGCCACCTGCACCTCCACCAGCGGTGCCAGCGGGCCGTCAGGCACGCGCATCCAGGCCGCCACCATGCGGACCGGCTCGCCGCCGACCGTGTCTGCGTAGAAGCGCGGCGGCGCGGTCCGCGCCAGCATCGGCGGCCGGATGGCGGCATCGCCGCCCACCAGCGCGCCGTCCTCGGCCGTCAGGCGGAAGAACAGCCGGTCCTCGGGGTCCCGCAGCAGGATGTTGCCGGCCGCCTCGGAGATGTGCAGGCGGGGGCGGCCGCCGTCGTCGCGCACGTGCAGCACGATCTCCCGCGCGATCTCGTGCAGGGCGCGGTCGTAGGCCAGGTTGGCGAAGCGCAGCGACGTCCACCAGGCCGCGGCGGCGTCGAGGGCGAACAGCACGGACAGCGGCACCAGCAGCCAGGCCAGGAGCTTGCGCTGCAGGCGCGGCTCAGGCCGGCCGGGCGGGGCCATCGTCCTTTTCCATCAGGTAGCCCATGCCGCGCACGGTGCGGATCTCGCACCCCAGGGGCTCCAGCTTCCTGCGCAGCCGGTACACATAGACCTCGATGGCGTTGTCGCCCACCTCGTCGCCCCAGCCGTACAGGTGGTTGACGATCTGCTCCTTGCTCACCACGCGGCCTTCGCGCATCAGCAGCAGCTCCAGCACCGCCAGCTCGCGCGGCGACAGCTCCAGCGGCTTGCGGTCGTGGTAGACGCGGCGGCCCACCGTGTCGAAGCGCAGCAGGCCGTGCTCCAGGTAGGGCGTGGAATTGGAGCCGCGCCGCAGCAGCGCCCGCACCCGCGCCTCGAGTTCGGGCAGGTCGAAGGGCTTGGCCAGGTAGTCGTCGGCGCCCAGGTCCAGCCCGCGCACGCGGTCCTCCAGGGTGTCGAAGGCGGTCAGCATCAGCACCGGCATCGTGGAACGGCGGGCGCGCAGCCGGCGCAGCACGCCAAGGCCGTCGAGGCCCGGCAGGCCGATGTCGAGGATGGCCAGGTCGTAGTGCGTGACGGCCAGCGCATGGTCGGCTTCCTCGCCGGTGGTGACGGCGTCCACCGCATGGGCGGCCTGCACCAGCGCGCGCGACAGCGCGTCGGCAAGCACCTTGTCGTCCTCGACCAGCAGGATCCGCATCGCGACGGCATCCTAACGCCTCGGCGGGCGCGACAGGAACCGCTACAGTAGCCCGATGCAGATCGACGACAGCCTCATCCGCGAATTCGCGCCCACCGGCGGCCTGCGCGCCGCGCTCAACCTGGGCAACCCGGTCCTGGCCCAGAGCCAGACCTGCGCCGACAAGCCGGCGGGCGTGACCATCGATCTCGCGCGCAAGCTCGCCGGCCTGCTGGGCGTGGACGTGCAGCTGCAGGAGTACGCCTCGGCCGGCCTGGCCGGCGCGGCGCTGGCGGCCGGCCAGGCCGACGTCGGCTTCATGGCGGTGGATCCCAAGCGCGCCGAGACGCTGCACTTCACCGCACCCTACGTGCAGATCGAAGGCTGCTATGCGGTGCGCACCGATTCGCCGCTGCAGCACAACGAGGAGGTCGACCGCCCGGGCATCCGCGTGGTGGTCGGCACCGGCAGCGCCTACGGCCTGTTCCTCGCGCGGCACCTGAAGCAGGCGCAGCTGGCGGAAGTGCCCACTTCCGAGGAAGTGGCCGACGCGCTGGTGGCCGACCCGGAACTCGACGTCGCCGCCGGCGTGCGCCAGCAGCTGGTGGCCGACCTGCGTCGCCTGCCCGGCCTGCGCCTGCTGCCCGGCGCCTTCATGACCATCCAGCAGTGCATGGCCATGCCGCGCGAGCGCAGCACCGAAGCCAGGCGCATGCTGGAACTCTTCATGGGCGAGCAGCGCGCGTCGGGCTTCATCGCGCAGGCGCTGCAGCGGCACGGCATCGAGGGCGTGACGGCGCTGCCGTAGCGGCACGGCCTTCGACGGCGTGCGGCGTGCGGCGTGCGGCGTGCGGCGTGCGACGTGCGGGGTGCGGGGTGC
>JAEZKX010000320.1 GCA_023436025.1 Pseudomonadota bacterium
CGGCCGGCCCGTGCGCGGTCGGCGCGCTGGTGCTGCTGCCCTGGCCGCTGCTGCATGGCCTGCCGGCGCCGGGCACCGCCTGGGCCTGGCTGGGCGGCCTGGGCGTGCTGCACACGGGACTGGCCTACGTGCTGATGTACGCGGGGATGCAGCGGCTGTCCACCGGCCGCTTCGCCGTGCTGCAGTTCGTCTATCCCGCCACCGCGGTGGTGGTCGACGGGGTGGTGTACGGGCGTGTCTTGAGCGTGCCGCAGATGGCGGGCGTGGCGCTGATCGGCGTCGCGCTGTGGGCCTTGCGGCGCGAGGCGCCAGCGCGTGCCTAGCGCGTCGCGCCGGGCCCGCGCCCTTGCAGCGGTGGGCGGGCAGGCGTGGGTCGCACGCCGCGCGCCGGCGGGCGAACGTGGGCTGCAACTCGATACGATTCGGCCCGCGCTGCAGCACTTCGTCGCGATTGTTGCGGCGCCCCGCACGTAAGATTCCCGCGAGTCGCCCCGCATGGGCCGGGGCGTCACGCAGGAAAGGCCGTGGGAGCGCTGAGCAGTCTCACTTTCATCCGGGCGCGGGCATCCGTCCCCTACCGGCTGAAGTACGTGCAGGGGTCGCGCGCGGCGGTGGCCACCCTCACCGCGCTGCTCGCGCGCGACATCGTCGTGCCCGTGCTGGAGGACCTGGCCGAGCGCACCCGCATGGCCGGCACGCGCCGCCTGCTGATCGACCTGCTGGACGTGCCGGGCACCCTCGATTCGCGCGAGCACGAACGCATCGGCCGCCAGGTGGCGCAGCACCTGGGCCACCTGGAGAAGATCGCCAGCCTGGTGCCGGCCGCCAAGATCACGCGCCTGAGCGAGCGCGGCGCCCAGGCCTGCGGCGTGCAGTTGCGCGTGTTCAGCGAGCGCCGTGCGGCGATGGACTGGCTCGCGCAGTAGCTGCGCGCGCGCTCGTCACTGCGCTTCGGAGAAGGTGTCGCGCAGCGCCTCGGCGAAGGCGCGGGTGCCGCTGACGGTCAGCGCCAGCGTCACCCGATCGCCGCAGCCGGCCTGCAATGCCACGCGCCGGCTGTCTGCGTCGAAGTGGATGGACAGCGGCGCGTCGTCCGCATCCGTCGCGTGCAGGGCGTAGTCCCAGGTGCCGTCTGGGTCGCCCGCTGCCGGCGGACCGAAGCTGCGGATGGCCCAGGCGAGTACCGCCTCCACTTCGGCCAGCAGCGCTGGCAGCCGCTGCGGCGGCACCGATGCCAGGGCGTCGAAGCTGGCGTCGCCGCCCTCCTCGTCACTGAAGTCGAACAGCAGGTAGGCGAGTTCCATGCCGCGATCAGGCCGCCGCGACCGGCGCCGGCGCGGGCCGCGTGAAGCGCCGCACCAGCAGGTGCACGGCCAGCGCCGCGACCAGCAGCAGCACGGCGCCGAGGCCCCAGCCGATCCAGATGGCCGGCACGATCCAGCCGGCGATGCTGGCCAGGAAGGGCAGGCCGGCGCCCGCGCCGTCGATCGCCCATTGCAGCGCCGACTGCACGGCCTGCAGCCATTCGGGATCGATCCAGAACTTCAGCCAGTCCGGCAGGGGCAGCGTCGCCAGGTCGCGCACGGTCTGCGACGCGCTGCCCCCGGCGAGTGCCTCGGCGGCCCAACCGGCGGCGGCCGCGGTGATCCAGGCCGCGCCGGTCCAGAGGAGGGCCAGCACGGCGAACAGGGTCCAGCTCAGGGTGATCATCGGTGTCTTTCGTTCGGCTCGGTGGAAACCCGGCACGATAGCGTCCCTGGCAGGCGCGCGCCAAGCAGGAAGAAGCAGCCGGAACCTCCGGTCTGGCCGAAGCGCCCTCAGCGGCGGCGCCAGAACATCACGCAAGCCAGCGCCGCCGCCACCAGCACGATGCCGGCCCATTGGGTGGCCGACAGCGTTTCGTCCAGCAGCACCATGCCCGCGGTCACGCCCACCACCGGCACGCCCAGGCTGAATGGCGCGACCCGGTTGGCCGGGTGGCGCTTGAGCAGCGCCATCCACAGGCCGTAGGCGGCGATGGTGGCGACCCAGCCGAGGTAGGCGACCGCGGCCCAGCTCCAGGCATCGGCCTGCAGCCAGGCCCAGCGTGCCTGGGGCGCATCGAGCATCCAGGACAGCGCGATGAAGGGAACGATGGGCACCAGGCTGGCCCACACCACCAGGGCCAGTGGATCGAAGCCCGTGCTGGAGGCCTGCGCCTGGCGCGCGATGACGTTGGAGACGCCCCAGGAAGCCGCGGCACAGAGGTTCAGGACCAGGCCCGCGGCGGTGACGGCGCCAAGGGCGGTGCCGCCCTGTGGCAACAGGTAGGGCCAGGCGAAGCAGGCCAGCGCCGCGCCGGCCAGCACCAGCCCGGCCTGCAGCGGCCGCCCGGGCTGCTCGCGCAGCAGCAGGTAGCTGAAGATGGCGGTGAAGAACACCTGCGTCTGCATCAGCACCGAGGCCAGCGAGGCCGTCATGCCGGCGCGCAGCGCGGTGAACAGGAAGCCGAACTGCCCGACGCCCTGGGCCAGGCCGTACAGCACCACCCACTTCCAGTGCAGGCGCGGCGGCTTGATGAACAGCAGCAGCGGCAGCACCGCGAACAGGTAGCGGCCGGCACCGAGCTGGAAGGGCGTGAAGTGGCGCAGCGCCGACTTCATCACCACGAAGTTGGTTCCCCAGATCACGACGATGGCAAGCGCCGACAGGAGTTCGCCGCGCGTGAAGGGCCGCAGTGCAGGCGTCGCCGGAGTGGCCGGAGTGGCCGGGGCGGCCGGGGCGGCCGGCAGGGCGGAGCGGGAACTTGGCATGGATGGGTCGGTGCGCAGGTGCCCGCGCAGCATAGCGGCAAAGGCGCTTCGGCGCGTCACGTCCCGCGCATGCGCGTCGTCACGCCATGCCATGCCGTGCGGTCTGGTGCGGCGGTGGGTGAGGTGCGTTGCCTGCCGCGCGGTGCATGCGGCGCCGGTGCGGCTGTGGGCCTGGGGCCCTTCACATCGGCCGCAGCACGCGCCGCGCCACCCGGCCGATGGTCACGCCCTGCAGCAGGATGGAGAACACCACCACGCCGTAGGTGAGCGCGAGGATGGTGTCGCGCCCGACGGCCGCAGGCAAGGCCAGCGACAGCGCCACCGAGATGCCGCCGCGCAGTCCGCCCCAGGTCAGCACGCGGGCCGACCCGGGCGGCAGGCCCAGGCGGCCACCCAGCAGCGCCGCCGGCAGGCCCGCCGTGAGGGCGCGTGCCGCCAGCGTCACCACGATGGCATAGACCGTGGCGCCCAGGAGCGGCAGCGTGAAGGCGATCAGCAGCACCTCCAGACCGATCAGCACGAACAGAACGGCGTTCAGGATCTCGTCGACCAGTTCCCAGAACATGTCCAGGTAGCGGCGCGTGGTCTCGGAGACCGCGGTCGCGCGTCCGTGGTTGCCGATCACCAGGCCCGTGACCACCATGGCCAGCGGGCCGGACACGCCCAGGTGCCGCGCCAGTGCGTAGCCGCCGACCACGGCCGCGAGCGTGAGCAGCACCTCGACCTGGTACTGGTCGATGGAGCGCATCAGCGCGTAGGTGCACCAGCCCAGCGCCAACCCCAGCAGCAGTCCGCCGCCCGCCTCGTGCAGCAGGACGCCGCTCACGTGGCCGGGCGTCGCTTCCACCGTGCCCTGCACCAGCCCCACCAGCAGCGCCACCGCCACCACCGCGACGCCGTCGTTGAACAGCGACTCGCCCGCGATCACCACTTCCAGCCGCCGCGGCGCGCCGATCGACTTGAGGATGCCCATCACGGCGATGGGATCGGTCGGCGAGATGATGGCGCCGAACAGCAGGCAGTGCAGCAGCGGCATCTCGAGTCCGAACAGGCGCAGCCCGCCCCACATCCCCAGGCCGACGACGGCCGTGGACAGCAGCGTGCCGGCGATCGCCAGGAGTGCGACGGCCCAGCGCTGCTCCCGCAAGGCACTCAGGTCGACATGCAGCGCGCCCGCGAACAGCAGGAAGGACAGCATGCCGTCCAGCAGCACGTCGGCGAAATCGATGGAGCGGACCAGCGATTCCTCGTAGCGCAGCAGGCTGTGCACGCCCAGCAGGTCCAGCACCACGATCGCCAGCGACAGCAGCAGCGCGATGGCCATCACGCCGATGGTGGTGGGCAGGCCCACGAACCGGTGGTTGACGTAGGCGAACAGGGCCGTCAGCACCAGGCAGGCGGCGGCGATGTCCAGCATCAGCGGTTGCGCCCCGGCGCGGCCGTCCGAAGGCGGTCGGCGCTTCGCAAGAAGGAGGGCGCGGCTTGCATCTTGGTCTGGGTGCCCGCTGCATCCGCGTGCCTGCGACATTGGTTATCGGCAGCTGGATGGGGCTGGACGCCACATGCTGCGACCGTCCGCTCGGCTTGGAGCGTAGGCCGGCGCCCACTTCGCCTGCCCGAAGGATCGAACGTCGGGCAGGACCTTCCGAGCGCTTGCGCGACGGTGCGCGGCAGCCCCGGAGAAACGGAAGCGGGGACATCGCCGATGCCCCCGCCCTGCGCGGTTCGCGCGCAACGCCGCCGGCGGGCGGCGTCAGATCCCTCAGCCGCGGTCGGCCCGCAGCGGACGGTTCATGTCGGCGTTGTTGTTCATGTCGCTGCCCATGGTGCCGCTGTTGTTCATGGTGCCGCTGTTGTTCGTGGTGGCGCTGCCGGTCGTGCCGGTGTCGGAGCCCGCGCCCATCGTGCGCGTGTCCAGGTTCTTCTGGTCGCCGTCGCGACCGATGTTCACCTCCACGCCGGGCAGGCCGCGGTCGCTCGCGTTCTTGCCGACGTCCACTTCGACACCCGGCACGCCGGAGCGGTCGGCCTGGGCCGAAGTGTTGTCGGCGGCGCCCGCCACGGGAGCCTGCAGGGCGAGCACGGAAGCGGCCAGGATGGCGGCGACGGAAAGGGTGGTGGTGTTGCGCTTGTTCATGGAAATCTCCTTGGATCTAATGCAGGAACCCTAAAGCCGCATCCGGGTGGACGGCGTGCGCGCAGTGCAAACATGCTTGTAAGAGATGCCGGGCCAGCAGCAGGACGCCCGTTGCCTCGGCGGGCGTTCGTTCCGGCGCTCATGCGCTTGGCGGCCCGGCGGACCACCGCCGCGCCTCGCGCTGGGCTAGCCGCGCTGCGCGCGCGCCGCGTGGTAGGCCTCGATGCGTGGCAGCAGGTCGCGGCGCCGCGCCAGGCTGGCGGCTGGCCACAGCTGCTCCCGGTCGTAGTACTCCTGCATCGCCGGCGTGCCGGACGGCAGCACCACCCAGGGCTGCTTGGTCTCGGTGAAGATGTGGACGTCCGGCGGCAGCAGGTCGGGGTTGTCCAGCGTGCCCACGCGCACGAAGCTGACCAGCGGGCCGTTGCCCGCGTAGTGGCTCCACAGCGCCACGCGGCAGGCGGGACAGCGCGCGATGCGCTGGCCGTTGCCGCTCGCCGAAGGCGTGTCGACCATCTCCGGGGAAGCACCCAGCAGCACCACGCGGTCGGCCTCGATCAGCGCGTTGAGCGCGAACGAGGCGCCCGATTCGCGCTGGCACCAGCGGCAGTGGCAGCAGTGCACGAACAGCGGCGCGGTCTCCATGCGGTAGCGCACGGCGCGGCAGTCGCAGCCGCCTTCGGCGGGGAAGGGCGGGGTCGGGGCCATGGCCGCCACGATACGGCGATCGGCGGCCTGGCGGAAGCCCGTGGCGACCCGGATTGGGGCCGTCTTGCCATGGAAGGCGCTCGTCCTGGGGGCCCAGGGGCGGACCTGGCCTCAGGCCCGCGTCCTACGCGACCTCGGGGCAGGCGGCCACCGCCTGCGAACGGCGGCGGCCAACAATCCGCCATCGAACGAACGATCCGAGGAAGACGACCATGGCCGACGAAGCCGATCTCGCATTCGATTCCGAGCAGCGCCACCTGCGCATGGCCCTGGCGGCGCAGACCCGCCGGGTCAGCACGCTGCGCCCCATCGGCCGCTGCCACCACTGCGGCAACGACGAGGGCGTGGAAGGCCGCCTGTTTTGCGACACCGACTGCGCCGCCGACTGGGAGTACGAGGATTCGCTGCGGCGGCGGCTGGGGCTGGGAGGCGGATCGCTACCGCACTGAGCGGCGGTCCGAGGCAGTCGCGGCCGCGCCGGCCCAGCGCCGCTGCAGCGCCTCGAAGGAGCACAGCTGCCCCGCCAGCGCGCTGGCCATCACCGTCGGCGGGCTGGCGATCCAGACCTGGCCCGGTCCCGAGCGGCCGGGGAAGTTGCGGTTGATCGCGCTCACGGTGACCTGCTCGGGTCGCGTCGACGAGCCCGGGCCGCAGTTCGCGCAGGCGCCGCAGGACGGCTGCAGGATGCGCGCGCCGGCGGCGGCGAAGGTGCGGTCGTAGCCGCGCGCGATGCAGTAGTCGCGCACGGCCGTGGTGCCGTACTGCAGGAACAGCTCCACCCCCTGCGGCACGCGCAGGCCGCGCTCCAGTCCCCAGGCGAGCACCGCGTGGTACTGGTCGAAGTCTTCGCGCTTGCCGGCGGTGCAGGAGCCGCCGTAGGCGATGTCGATGCGCACCGGCTCGCGCAGCGCGTCCACGGCGATGCCGTTGCCGGGGTCGCCGGGGCTGGCCACCATGGGCCCGAGCGCACCGCAGTCGACGGTGATCACGCGCTCGTAGGCGGCGCCAGCGTCGCTGCGCATCCAGGGTTCGAGCGTGAAGTCCACGCCGCGCCGCTCGCGCAGGAAGCGCACGGTTTCCGCATCGGGCTCGACGATGCCGGTCAGGCCGCCGAGCTCCGCCGTCATGTTGGTGAGCGTGGCGCGTTCATCGGTGCCGAGCGCGGCGACCACGGGGCCGCCGAATTCGAACACCCGGCCGATGCCGGCGCCGGCGCGCAGGTCGGGCAGCGCCAGCAGGTGCAGCACGATGTCCTTGGCCATCACGCCGGGCGCCAGCGCGCCTTCCAGTTGCACCCGAAGCACCCGGGGCATCGTCAGCCGCACCGCGCCGGTGGCGAAGGCATTGGCCATGTCGGTGGTGCCGACGCCGTAGGCCACGCAGCCCAGCGCGCCGCTGTGCGGCGTGTGCGAATCCGTGCCCACCACCACCTGGCCGGGCAGGGCGTAGCGCTCGGCCACCATGGCGTGGGAGATGCCCGCCACGTTGCTGCCGTCGTCGGCCGCCGCTTCGGCGTCGGTCAGGGTGCGGTGCATGCGCAGGCCGTGGCGGGCCGCGAAGTCGCGCTGCGCCTGGCACATCGCGCGCATGTTCGGCACCAGTCCGGCCTTCAGGTGGGCTGGGCTTTCTTCCACGTAGGAGCTGTGGTCCTCGAACACCACGATGGATTCCGGCGCACGCAGCCGCAGCTGCGGTCCCAGTTCGCGCTCCAGCATGACCGCCGCCATGCCGGTGTAGTACTCGTGGATGAAGCGCCAGTCGGCGCGCAGGAAGCAGCCTTCGCCCGGCGCGGGCTTCGCCGGCGTGACGGGCGTGGCCAGCAGGTGGCGCTGCACGATCTTCTCGAACAGCGTCAACGGCGCCTCCTGCGGCGCCGGCGCCGGCGTGGTGGCGCGCAGGTGCTGCTGGCCGAAACGCAGCAGGCCCCCGGCGCGCAGGATGGCGGCGGCCAGCGGGTCGCGACCGGCCAGCAGTTCCTCGACGTCAATGGCCTCGCCGCGCGCGATGCGCCCCACCAGCGAGAAATCGGTGGAGGTGAACAGGCCGATGTTGTCGGCGTTCTGCCGGTACAGGCGTTCGAAGCTTTCGGCGATCACCAGCCGGATGCCCGCCATGCGTTCGGCCGCCGGGCTGTGCTCGCGCGAGGAGCCCTTGCCGTAGCGGCGCCCGGCCACGGTGACCTGGAAGCCGCCGGCCTGGACGGCGCCGGCGGCGATGGGGGTGCTGCCGCCCGCGCTGAAGCCGGTGTACGGAAAGCGCGCCAGGCGCTCGTCGTAGTGCGAGAGGATGGCCACCGGCGTGATCTCGTCGGTGGACACGTCGTCACGCAGCGGCCCGGCGGACGGCAGGTCCAGCGTTTCGCCGGCGAGCTGGCGCCGCATGGCGTCGGCATCGGCGGACAGGAACAGGATGCGCCCGGGCGCAAGGGTGGGGGAGGACATGGGCGGGTCGTGGAAGGATGCGGCACGGCCGGGGCCCCGCGTGCGGCGACGCGGGCAGGCCGGCCGGGCGGCAGGCGGGACCGGAAATTCTAGCGCCGGGCCCCGGGGAAGGAGGGCCGGGGCGCACGGGTTACAGTGGCGGCCCAGCCGGGCAGCCGCGCTCGCAGCGTCCCGCCCGGCCCACCGTTTTCAGGCATCACCTCAGGAGACTTCCCATGAATGACAGGAGCGAACTCTCGCGCCGTTCCCTGCTGGCCGCTTCGGCCGCCGCCGTCGCCGCCGGCGCCTTCCCGCTGGCCGTGCAGGCGCAGGCCGGCACCGTCCGCTTCGTCCTGCCCAACGCCACCGGTTCCGGCGTCGACGCGATCACGCGGGCCGTCCAGCCCGCGCTGGCCAAGGCCCTCAACGCCAGCGTGGTGGTGGAGAACCAGCCTGGCGCCGGCGGCGTCGTCGGCCTGCAGACGCTGGCGCGCTCGGCGCCCGACGGCAACACGCTGGCGATGGTGTCGAACAACGTGGTGATCTTCCCGAGCGTGCTGAAGTCGCTGCCCTTCGACATGCCCAACGACTTCACCCCCATCGCGGTGGTGGGCGCCACGCCGATGGTGCTGGTGGTCAACCCGTCGAAGATCAACGCCAGCAACAGCCGCGAGTTCTTCGCCGCGCTCAAGGCCAAGCCGGGCAGCTACAACTTCGCCTCCGGCGGCAACGGCACCATCCTGCACCTGGCGGCCGAACTGGTGCTGGAAGCCGGCGGCGCGACCGCCAAGCACATCCCCTACAAGGGCGTGGGCCCGATGGTGACCGACCTCTTGAGCGGCCAGGTCGACTTCGGCGTGGCCGCCATGCCCAGCGTGCAGCAGCACATCCGGGCCGGCACGCTCAAGGCCATCGGCATGCTGACGCCGCAGCGCTCCCAGGCGGCGCCCGACATCCCGACCTTCGCCGAGCAGGGCCTGCAGAATTTCGCGGTGGAAGCCTGGTTCGCGGTCATCGGCCCCAAGGGCATGTCGCCCGCGGTCGTGAAGAAGACCCACGATGCCCTGGTGACCGCCTTCGACGACCCGACCGTCAAGGAAGCGATGGCCAAGCAGGGCAACAGCATCAGCATCAGCAGCAGCGAACAGGCGCAGGCGGCATTCCGCCGCGAGCTGGCCAAGTACGCGGCCCTGGTGAAGAAAGTGGGACTGGAGCCGCAGTAAGCGGCAAGGCCCGGGGATGGCGGGCAGCGTGACTGCCCGCCGCGCGCCTCACGCAAGGTTGGCCTTGAGGAACGCCATGGTGCGGTCCCAGGCCTGCCTGGCCGCCGCGGCGTCGTAGCGCGGCGTGGTGTCGTTGTTGAACCCGTGCTGCGTGCCCGGGTACTGCACCATGGTGTAGCGCACCCCGGCGGCCTTGAGGGCCGCCTCGTATGCGGGCCAGGCGGCATTGATGCGCTCGTCGACGGCGGCCAGGTGCACCAGCAGCGGCGCCTTCACCTGGGCCGCTTCCGACGGTGCCGGGGTGTTGCCGTAGAAGGGCACGGCCGCCTGCAGGTCCGGCAGCCGCGTGGCCAGCCAGTGCACCATGCCGCCGCCCCAGCAGAAGCCCACCGCCCCCAGCTTGCCGTTGCCGTCGGGGCGGGCCCGCAGCCAGGCCGCCGCCGCCAGGAAGTCCTCGCGCGTCCTGGCCTGGTCGAGCGTGGCGAAGGCGGTGCGCGCCTTGTCCTCGTCGCCGGGGTAGCCGCCCAGCGGCGTCAGCGCATCGGGCGCGAAGGCCATGAAGCCATCGAGCGCGATGCGGCGCGTGATGTCCTCGATGTGCGGATTGAGGCCGCGGTTCTCGTGGATCACCAGCACCATGGGCAGCTTGTCGGTGCTCGCCGCCGCCGGGCGGGCCAGGTAGCCGCGGATGGTGCCGTAGCCGTTGGGCGAGGGCACGTTCACCCATTCGGTGCGCAGCCGCGCGTCGTCGGGCTTCACCTGCTGCCCCAGCGCGAAGTCCGGGCTCAGCGCCGCCAGCAGGCCGGCGGCGGTCATGCCGGCCTTGGCGAAGCGTTCGGCGCCACGCAGGAAGCCGCGGCGGTCGACATCGCCGTGGACGTAGGCATCGAAGAGGACCAGCAGTTCCTGGTCGAAGTCGTCGGCGGTGAGGCGTTGGGTCATGGCGCGTTCCTGGCAGCGGGTGGCGGGGGGCCCAGCTTAGCGCGAAGGCGCCTGCCGCGCTGGGCCTTCCACGCAACGCCGCCGCTGGCTATATTGCGTTGCATGCCGCGCTTTGCCGCCTTCCTGCGGGGCGTCAGCCCCATGAACTGCAAGATGCCCGCGCTCGCCGCGGCGCTGGAGGCGGCCGGCTTCACCGAGGTGCGCACCCTGCTGTCCTCCGGCAACGCGGTGTTCACCGCACGCGGCGCCGAAGCCGGGGTGCGGCGCAGGGCCGAAGCCGCCCTGCAGGAGCACCTGGGTACTTCCTTTCTCACGCTGGTGCGCCGCATCGACGAGCTGCAGGCGCTGCTGGACGAGGACCCCTACCGCGCGTTCGAGCTGGCCCCGGGCGCGAAGAAGGTGGTGACCTTCCTGCCGGCGCCGCCGGCGAGCGTGCCGCGGTTGCCGATGGAGCGCGACGGCGCGCGCATCCTGGCCTTGCGCGGGCGCGAGCTGCTGACCGCCTACGTGCCCGATCCCCGGCGTGGCGGCGCCTTCATGGCCGCCATCGAGAAGGCCTTCGGCAAGGACATCACGACACGGACCTGGGAGACGGTGAAGAAGGTGGCGGCTGCGGGGTAGGGCAGCCGGGGTTCCGCCCGCGCGGCGCAACACATCGGTACACTCCGGCGCGCGTTGCGCACCGACGCCGACGGCGTCCTTCGTGCGGCGCGACCCGTCCGCGCCGACCTTTCCATGATGTACCCAGGCTAGCTTTCCCCTTCCTCTCGCACCCTGCCGGTCCCGGCGGGTTTTCCTTCGCCATGGCGCGCCGCTGCGGTGGGCCCGTCCCTTGCTCCTGCCTTCCGATGCAACTCTCTGCTTTCCTCTTCGCCCAGCTCGCGGTGCTGGGACTGGTCACCGGCTTCCTCGCCGGCCTGCTCGGCATCGGCGGCGGCATGGTCGTCGTGCCGGCGCTCACCTTCGTGCTGGCGGCGCAGTCGGTGCCGGCCGACCTGGGGGTGAAGATGGCCATCGCCACCTCCATGGCGACCATCCTCTTCACCTCGCTTTCCAGCGTGCGCGCCCACCACAAGCGCGGCGCGGTGCGCTGGGACATCGTCAAGTCGCTCGCGCCCGGCATCGTCGTGGGCAGCGTGGTCAGCAGCCTGGGCGCCTTTGCCGCCTTGAAGGGCAGCGCGCTGGCCATCTTCTTCGGCCTGTTCGTCGGCTTCTCGGCCTGGCGCATGCTGCGCGGCGGCAACCCCGAGGCCACCCGCCAGCTGCCGCCGCGCGCGGGTACCGCGGCGGCCGGCGGCGTGATCGGCTTCATCTCCGGCCTGGTGGGTGCGGGCGGCGGCTTCCTCAGCGTGCCCTTCCTCACCTGGTGCAACGTCGCCGTGCACACGGCGGTCGCCACCTCGGCGGCGCTGGGCTTTCCCATCGCCCTGACCAATGCCATCGGCTACGCGATCAGCGGCCAGAGCGTGGCCGACCTGCCGCCGGCGTCGCTCGGCTACATCTGGCTGCCGGGCCTGGCCGTCATCGCCGCCTTCAGCGTGCTGGCCGCGCCCCTGGGCGCGCGCGCGGCCCATGCCCTGCCGGTGGCGCGTCTCAAGACTGTGTTCGCCTGCGTGCTGCTGGTGCTGGCGGCGTACATGCTGTGGAAGGGGTTGGCGGGCTGAGGCCGGCCGTGCCGCGGCACCTGCGCCGAACGCGGGGGCCCGGCGACCGTGGCCGCAACGGCGGGTCCACCCGTTCCTGTGGGACCGGCC
>JAEZKX010000327.1 GCA_023436025.1 Pseudomonadota bacterium
GGGGGCTACGGGGGGCCCGGGGGGGGGGTGGGGGGGGGGCGGGGGGCGCGCGCCGCCGGCCTGGTGCTGGAGCACGACATCGAGGCGCCCGCACCCTGGGTCGCAGGCGACCCCACGCGGCTGACGCAGTGCCTGCTGAACGTGCTGAACAACGCGATCAAGTTCACGCCAGCTGGCGGCACCGTGGCACTGCGCCTGCGCGCGGACGGCGGCAAGGCCCTGGTGGAGGTGCGCGACACCGGCATCGGCCTGCCGGCCGAGAGCCTGGAGCGCATCTTCGAGCTGTTCGTCCAGGAGAAGCACAGCGGCCGCCACGGCAACACCGGCCTGGGCATCGGCCTGGCGCTGACGCGGAGGCTGCTGGAGCTGCACGGCGGCAGCATCCAGGCCCTGAGCGGGGGGCCGGACCAGGGCACGACCATGCGCATCACCCTGCCAGCGCTGGCCGCGGGCGCCGCGCTGGCGCAGGGCGCGCCGGGAGCCGGCGTGGTCGAAGGCGACGGCATGCGGGTGCTGGTGGTCGACGACAACGAGGACGCCGCGGCCACGCTGGGCGAGGTGCTGACCGCGCACGGCTATTCCGTTGAAGTCGTGCACGACGGCGCCGCCGCCCTGGCCAGCGCCGCGCGCACGCCGGCCGAGGCCGTGCTGCTGGACATCGGCCTGCCCGACCTGGACGGCTACGAAGTCTGCCGCCGCATGCTGGACCTGCCCACGCCGCCGCGCGTGCTGGTTGCCATCACCGGCTGGGGCCAGCCCACCGACCGCGCGGCTTCGGCGGCGGCCGGCTTCCACGCCCACCTCACCAAGCCGGTGGCGCCGAGCGCGGTGATGGCGACCATCGCGCGGCTGGCGCCGGGACGCGGTGCGCCCGGCTAACGGCCAGAAGCGGACGTCCAGATGCGCCGGCCTCAGCGAAGGTCAGCATGATCAGATCTCCTTCCGCGTGAACGCATTTCATCAGGGTGATGCCTGCTCGGCTCGTACCGAGAGGCGAGGCAAAAATCCTTGTACTCGCGCAGTGCGTTCTTGATGTGACTTAACGTCTGGGCATCAGGTTGGTCAAGGTGATCGCCGGGGCAACTGTGGAGCGGCCGATGTGGCCGCACAGCCGTCCCAGAACGTGCGAAACGGCGAACGGGAGCTTTAGTTGCGCGCGCAACCAACCGCGCTACACTCCGCTCGCCATCGCACGCCCCCCGCGGTTTCGCCGGCGGGTGTGCGCCCTCCACCTTGCCATCCATGCAATGAACCTGCGCCGCCGCCCCCTGCTCGCCCTCGCCGCCTCCGCTCTCGCGCTCGCCTGCGCGCCGGCGTGGGCCGACACCTGGCCCGCCAAGCCCATCGAGTGGGTGGTGCCCTACCCGCCCGGCGGCGGCACCGACGTGCTGGCCCGCACGCTGGCCGAAGCCATGGGCAGGAAGCTGGGCCAGACCCTGGTGGTGAACAACCGCCCCGGCGCAGCCACCAAGATCGGCGCCGAATACGTGGCCCGGGCAAAGGCAGACGGCTACGTGCTGATGTCGGCCGACACCGCCACCCTGGCCGCCAATCCGCACCTGTACGCCAAGCTGGGCTACCACGCCGACAAGGACTTTGCGCCCGTGGGCCTGACCGCCCGCTTCCCGATGCTGCTCGTCGTCAACCCGGCGGTGCCGGCGAAGAACCTGGCCGAGTTCCTGGCCTGGGCGAAGCAGCAGAAGGACGTGAGCTACGGCACGCCCGGCGCCGGCAGCCCGCACCACCTGGCCACCGAGCTGTTCGGCCAGCAGACTGGCGTCAGGCTGTCGCACGTGGCCTACCGCGGTGCCGCGCCCGCGGTGCAGGACGTGGTGGCCGGCCAGGTGCCCTTCATGTTCGTCGACACCGCCAGCGGCCAGCAGTTCGTCACCGCCGGCCGCCTGCGCGCCATCGGCGTGGCCAGCGCCAGGCGGGTGGCCGGGTTCGACACCATCCCCACGCTGCAGGAGCAGGGCCTGTCCGACTTCGAGGCCTATGCCTGGCAGGGCATCGTGATGCCGGCCGGCACGCCGCAGGACATCGTCGCCAGGATGAACGCCGCGCTGGCCGACGCCATGGCTTCCGACGCGGTCAAGGCGCGCCTGCAGATGCTGGGCCTGGAAGCCATCACCAGCAGCCCCGCGCAGATGGCGCAGTACGCCGCCGCCGAGCGCGCCAAGTGGGGCCGCGTGATCCAGGCCGCCGGCATCAAGGTGGACTGACCTCCCCGCCGCCATGCCCGCCCCGCCCCGCGGCAAGCCGCCGGCCTCACTCGCCCGCTCGCTGACCTACCGGCTGCACCTGCTGCACAAGGTCACCGACCAGGGCACCCAGCAGCGCTACGCGCAGGAGCTGGGCATGACGCTTGCCGACGGACGCTGCCTGGCCACCATCGGTGCCTTCGGGCCGCTGTCGGTCAACGAACTGGCGGAGCACTCCCACCTGAACAAGAGCCAGGCGAGCCGCGGCGCGCAGGCGCTGGTCGAGCAGGGCCTGGTGGCCAAGGTCGACCATCCCGGCGACGGCCGCGGCGTGCTGCTCCAGCTCACGGCGGCCGGCCGCCGGCGCTGGGTGCGCGGCATGGCCCTGATCGACCAGCGCAATGCCGACATCGTCGGCTGCCTCGGCGCCGCCGAGCAGAAGGCGCTGAGCGACCTGCTGGACCGCCTGATCGCCCACAACCGCCGGTCCTGAGACCGGCCGCAGGAACTGCTGCATGCACAGCCCGACGACGCAAGCGCGTCCTTCCCTCTACTACCCCTACCGGGTCCATGCGCCCTGGCTGCCGCCCGCGGGCGCCGCGCCGCAGCGGCACCCGGTGATGATCGTCGGCGCCGGCCCCACCGGCCTGGTCACCGCGCTGGAACTGGCGCGCCACGGCGTGCGCTCCGTCGTGCTGAGCGCCGAACTGCAGGTCTCGCAAGGCAGCCGTGCCATCGTCTTCACGCGCCGCTCGATGGAAATCCTGCAGCAGGTGGGCGTCGCCGACCGCATGGCCGCCAACGGCCTGCCATGGCGCTGCGGCAACTCGTTCTACCGCGGCCAGCGCGTGTTCCGCATGGAGGCGCCGCACGCGGACGACGACCGCTTCTTCCCCATGCTCAACATCCAGCAGCAGTACCTGGAGCAATACCTCTGCGAGGCCTGCGAAGCCAGCCCGCTGGTGGAGCTGCGCTGGGGCAACAAGCTCGAAGGGTTCCAGCAGGACGCAGACCGCGTGCTCGCCGAGGTCGACACGCCCGCCGGCCCGTACCAGCTGGAGGCCGAGTGGCTGGTGGCCGCCGACGGCGGCCGCTCGCCCATCCGCGCGGCGCTGGGCCTGCAGATGGAGGGCAACTCCTACGAGGGCCTGTTCGTCATCGCCGACATCCGCATCGACCTGCCGCTGCCCACCGAGCGGCTGGCCTTCTTCGATCCGCCCTGGAACCCGGGCAACACCATCCTGATGCACCGCGAGCCGCACGGCATCTGGCGCGTGGATTACCAGCTGCCGCGTGGCGAGACGCCGGAGCAGGCGCTGCGGCCCGAATCGCTGAAGGCGCGCATCGACGCCCAGCTGGAGATGATCGGCCACGGCGGCACGCCCTGGGAGATGGACTGGAGCTCGGTGTACTCGGCGCGCGCGCTGACCCTGCCGGACTACGTGCAGGGCCGCGTGCTGTTCGCCGGCGATGCCGCCCACCTGCTGCCGATCTTCGGCGTGCGCGGCGCCAACACCGCCTTCCAGGACGCGCAGTCGCTGGGCTGGCACCTGGCCTGGGTGCAGCGCGGGCTGGCGGCGCCGTCGCTGCTGGCCAACTACAGCCGCGAGCGCGTGGGTGCGGCGCGCGAGATCATCGACGAAGCCGGCAAGAGCACGCGCTTCATGACGCCGCCCACCCCCGGCTTCCAGCTGCTGCGCGACGCCGTGCTGTCGCTGTCGCTCACGCAGGACTTCGTGCGCCCGCTCTACCACTGGCGCACCTCGCGGCCGCACGAATACACGCACTCGGCGCTGAACTGCCCGGGCGACGACGACGCGCTGTTCACCGACGGCCCGGCCCACGGCGCGCCGCCGCGCAACGTGCGCCTGGGCGCCGACGACTTCCTGCTCGACCACCTCGGCGGCGGACTCGACCTGCTCTGGTTCACCGACGGTGAGGCCGTCCCGGGGGACCTGCGCCAGGT
>JAEZKX010000395.1 GCA_023436025.1 Pseudomonadota bacterium
CAACAAGGTCAAGGCCTGCGACGACACCGGCATGCGCTCGGTGCTCGAAACCCACTCCGCCAGCATGAGCGAGGCCGATCTGCTGGCCCGCGTGCGCGCCATGAACGAGGACCCTGCGATCCACGGCATCCTGGTGCAACTGCCGCTGCCCGCTCACATCGACGCGCAGAAGGTCATCGAGGCCATCTCGCCCGAGAAGGACGTCGACGGCTTCCACGTCGCCAGCGCCGGCGCGCTCATGACCGGCCTGCCGGGCTTCTGGCCGTGCACGCCGCACGGCTGCATGAAGATGCTCGAGCACATCGGCTATTCGCTGCGCGGCAAGCACGCCGTGGTGATCGGGCGCAGCAACATCGTGGGCAAGCCCATGGCCATGATGCTGCTGCAGGCCAACGCCACCGTGACCGTGTGCCACAGCGGCACGCAGGACCTGGCGAGCTTCACGCGCCAGGCCGACGTGGTCGTGGCCGCCGTGGGCAAGCGCAATGTGCTGACGGCCGACATGGTCAAGCCCGGCGCCGTGGTGATCGACGTCGGCATGAACCGCAACGATGACGGCAAGCTGTGCGGTGACGTCGATTTCGCCGGGGTCAAGGAAGTGGCCGGCTGGATCACGCCCGTGCCGGGTGGTGTCGGCCCAATGACCATCACGATGCTGATGGTCAATACACTCGAATCCGCCGAGAAAGCGGCTGCGGTGCAAGGCCGCTGAGACGGCACCCGCCCGCTTGCCGGGCGGGTCTCGGGCGGCTTTCAGCGGCCCCGCGAGGACTGGCGCCAGAAGATAGCGCCGGCGCACAGCCACTGGCCGAACACCATCACCGAACCCAGTCCGTGCCACAGGCGCAGGTTGCCGCCGCTGGCACGCGCCGTCAGGATCTTGTGCGCGACGCCGAACTCCTGCACCAGCGCCAGAATCATGCCCAGCAGCACGAAGCCCATGGTCGCCAGCACGCGCCGGGAACGGGCAAAGTCTTCCGGCGTTGGCGCGGCGCCATGCTCGACAGCCTCGCCATGCTCACGCCGCAGGACGACCAGCAGCACCATGCCGATGAGCAGACCGGCGTAGCACTGCATGGAAAACAGCCGGGCGGCCACCGGTCCGGCCACGGCGGGCGATTCCATTTGGGCAAACAGCAGGGGCACCGCCCCGAAGCTCAGGGCGGAAATGCCGCCCCACCACAGCGCGGCCAGGAACAGGGAAAGCCGCTGCATCGTGGCGCTCACTCGTAGCGGACGGCCACGATCTCGTAACGGCGCACGCCACCGGGCGCCTGCACCTCGGCCACGTCGCCCTCTTCCTTGCCGATCAGCGCGCGCGCAATCGGGCTGCCGATGTTGATCAGGCCCTTCTTGAGATCGGCCTCGTCCTCGCCGACGATCTGGTAGGTCACGGAGTTGCCCGTGTCCTCGTCCTCCAGCTCAACCGTGGCGCCGAACACCACGCGGCCGCCTGCGTTCACTGCCGAGGGATCGATGATCTGGGCCGACGAGAGCTTGCCTTCGATCTCGGCGATGCGTCCTTCGATGAAGCCCTGTCGCTCCTTGGCGGCGTCGTAGTCGGCGTTTTCGCTCAGGTCGCCCTGGGCACGCGCGTCGGCGATCGCCTGGATGACATTGGGGCGATCCACCGTCTTGAGCCTGTGCAGCTCCGCCTTGAGCAGCTCCGCTCCGCGCTTGGTAATGGGAAAGGTGGCCATTGTCCGGTCTCCTGGTACGGTGCGCCCGCCGGGCGCACGGCAAAAAGCAAACCGCCGATCGTTTCCGGTCGGCGGCTTCGTTGGTGGATATTATGCCCTGAATCGGGGGCCAGTCAGCCCGGCCCGTCTACGGGGAATCCCCGATAGGAGGACGGCCGTCCCGGCCGCCCGATGCGCACGGCCTGTTCAGGCGGCGAGCATGGCGTGCATCTCCTGCACCGAGATCACGTCGAGCTTGTCCATGTGCTTCATGCCCTCGACCGCCGCCTCGGCGCCCGAGATGGTAGTGAAGGTCGTCACACGGGCCTGTAGCGACGAGGTGCGGATGGCACGCGAGTCGGCGATGGCGTTGCGGCGTTCTTCCACCGTGTTGATGACCATGACGATCTCATCGTTCTTGATCATGTCCACGATGTGCGGACGACCTTCGGCCACCTTGTTCACGGTCTGTACCGGAATGCCTGCATCGGCAATGGCGGCAGCCGTACCGCGCGTGGCCACCAGCACGAAACCGAGCACGTGCAGATCGCGGGCCACGGCCACGGCTCGCGCCTTGTCGCCGTTCTTGACGGTGAGGAACACCTTGCCCGAGGTCGGCAGGCGGGTGCCGGCGCCGAGCTGGCTCTTGACGAAGGCTTCGCCGAAGCTCTTGCCCACGCCCATGACCTCGCCGGTGGACTTCATTTCCGGGCCGAGGATGGTGTCCACGCCCGGGAACTTCACGAACGGGAACACGGCTTCCTTGACGCTGAAGTACGGCGGCTCGACCTCGGCGCCAATGCCCTGCTGGTCCAGCGTCTGGCCGGCCATGCAGCGTGCCGCCACCTTGGCCAGCTGGATGCCCGTGGCCTTGGAGACGAAGGGCACCGTGCGCGATGCGCGCGGGTTCACTTCCAGCACGTAGATCACGTCCTGCTTCTGGTCGCCCTCGCCCACTTCCTGGATCGCGAACTGCACGTTCATCAGGCCGACCACGTTCAGGCCGTTGGCCATCGCGGCCGTCTGGCGCTTGAGCTCGTCCACCGTGGCCTTGGACAGATAGTACGGTGGCAGCGAGCAGGCCGAATCACCCGAGTGCACGCCCGCCTGTTCGATGTGTTCCATCACGCCGCCGATGAACACGCGGCCAGAGGCATCGCGCACTGCATCCACATCACACTCGATCGCATCGCTAAGGAAGCGGTCGAGCAGCACCGGCGAGTCGTTGCTGACCTTGACGGCCTCGCGCATGTAGCGCTCCAGGTCGCGCTGCTCGTGCACGATTTCCATCGCGCGGCCACCCAGCACATAGCTGGGACGCACCACCAGCGGATACCCCAGCGCCGCAGCCTTTTCCAGCGCCTCGGCCTCGGTCCGTGCCGTGGCGTTGGGCGGCTGGCGCAGGCCCAGGTCGTTGAGCAGCTTCTGGAAGCGCTCGCGGTCCTCGGCGGCGTCGATCATGTCCGGCGTGGTGCCGATGATCGGCACGCCATTGGCCTCCAGGCCCAGGGCGAGCTTGAGAGGCGTCTGGCCGCCGTACTGCACGATCACGCCGGTGGGCTTCTCCTTGTCGACGATCTCCAGCACGTCTTCCAGCGTGAGCGGCTCGAAGTACAGGCGGTCGGAGGTGTCGTAGTCGGTCGAGACCGTCTCCGGGTTGCAGTTGACCATGATGGTCTCGTAGCCGTCCTCGCGCAGGGCCAGCGCGGCGTGCACGCAGCAGTAGTCGAACTCGATGCCCTGGCCGATGCGGTTCGGACCGCCGCCCAGCACCATGATCTTCTTCCTGTCCGTCGGCTCGGCCTCGCACTCTTCCTCGTAGGTCGAGTACATGTAGGCGGTGTCGGTGGCGAACTCGGCGGCGCAGGTGTCCACCCGCTTGTAGACCGGGCGCACATTCAGCGCCTTGCGCGCCTCGCGCACCGCGCGGTCGGTGGTCTTGAGCAGCTTGGCCAGGCGGCGGTCGGAGAAGCCCTTGCGCTTGAGCGCGCGCATGGTCGGCGCGTCGATGGCGGCCAGGGCGCCGTCGCCCTTCTCGGCCACCAGCTTGTCCAGGTCGAGTTCGATCTTCACGATCTCCTCGATCTGCACCAGGAACCACTTGTCGATCTTGGTCAGGTCGTAGACCTCGTCGACCGACAGGCCCATGGCGAAGGCGTCACCCACGTACCAGATGCGCTCGGGGCCGGGCGAGCCCAGCTCCTTCTCGAGCTCCTCGCGGTCCTCGGTCTTCTGGTTCAGGCCGTCCACGCCGACTTCCAGGCCGCGCAGCGCCTTCTGGAACGACTCCTGGAAGGTGCGGCCCATGGCCATGACCTCGCCCACCGACTTCATCTGGGTGGTCAGACGGTCGTCGGCGTCCTTAAACTTCTCGAAGGCGAAGCGCGGGATCTTGGTGACCACGTAGTCGATCGAGGGCTCGAACGAGGCGGGCGTGGCGCCGCCGGTGATCTCGTTGCGCAGCTCGTCCAGCGTGTAGCCCACGGCCAGCTTGGCCGCGACCTTGGCGATCGGGAAGCCGGTGGCCTTGGAGGCCAGCGCCGACGAACGCGACACGCGCGGGTTCATCTCGATGACGATCATGCGACCGTCCTTCGGGTTGATGGAGAACTGCACGTTGGAGCCGCCGGTGTCGACGCCGATCTCGCGCAGCACCGCCAGCGAGGCGTCGCGCATGATCTGGTATTCCTTGTCGGTCAGCGTCTGCGCCGGCGCCACGGTGATGGAGTCGCCGGTGTGCACGCCCATCGGATCCAGGTTCTCGATGGAACACACGATGATGCAGTTGTCCTTCTTGTCGCGGACCACCTCCATCTCGTATTCCTTCCACCCGAGCAGCGACTCCTCGATCAGCAGCTCGTTGGTGGGCGACGCCTCCAGGCCACGCTTGCAGATGGTCTCGAACTCCTCGGAGTTGTAGGCGATGCCGCCGCCGGTGCCGCCGAGCGTGAAGCTGGGGCGGATGACGGTGGGGAAGCCCACGTTGCGCTGCACGGCCCAGGCCTCTTCCATGCTGTGGGCGATGCCCGAGCGCGCCGAGCCCAGGCCGATACGGGTCATCGCCTCCTTGAACTTCTGGCGGTCCTCGGCCTTGTCGATCGCCTCGGGCGTGGCGCCGATCAGCTCGCACTTGTATTTGTGCAGCACGCCGTTGCGCCACAGGTCGAGCGCGCAGTTCAGCGCGGTCTGGCCGCCCATGGTCGGCAGGATGGCGTCGGGCCGCTCCTTGGCGATGATCTTCTCGACCGTCTGCCAGGTGATGGGCTCGATGTAGGTGACGTCGGCCGTGGCCGGGTCCGTCATGATCGTCGCCGGGTTGGAGTTGATCAGGATGACCTTGTAGCCCTCCTCGCGCAGCGCCTTGCAGGCCTGCACGCCGGAGTAGTCGAACTCGCACGCCTGGCCGATGATGATGGGGCCGGCGCCGATGATCAGGATCGATTTGAGGTCTGTACGCTTGGGCATGGTTTACTTCTTCTTCTCTTCCATCAGCCCGGTGAAGCGGTCGAACAGATAGCCGATGTCATGGGGGCCGGGGGACGCCTCGGGGTGGCCCTGGAAGCAGAACGCCGGCTTGTCGGTGCGGGCCAGGCCCTGCAGCGTGCCATCGAACAGGCTGATGTGCGTGGGCCGCAGGTTGGCCGGCAGCGTCTTCTCGTCCACCGCGAAGCCGTGGTTCTGGCTGGTGATGCTCACGCGGCCGGAGTCGAGGTCCTTCACCGGGTGGTTGGCGCCGTGGTGGCCGAACTTCATCTTGAAGGTCTTGGCACCGGAGGCCAGCGCCATGATCTGGTGACCCAGGCAGATGCCGAAGGTGGGGTAGCCATCCTCGATCAGCTCGCGCGTGGCCTCGATGGCGTAGTCGCAAGGCTCCGGATCGCCGGGGCCGTTGGACAGGAACACGCCGTCCGGATTGAGCTTCTTCACCTCGGCCGCGGGCGTCTTGGCGGGGACCACCGTCACCTTGCAGCCGCGCTCGGCCAGCATGCGCAGGATGTTCTTCTTCACGCCGTAGTCGAAGGCGACCACGTGGTAGCGCGGGTTCTCGAGCTTGCCGTAGCCGGTGCCGAGTTCCCACTCGGTCTGGTCCCAGTCGTAGGACTGGGGCACGGTCACGTCCTTGGCCAGGTCCAGGCCGCTCATGCTGGGCGCCTTGCGCGCTGCGGCGACGGCCTGGTCGACCCGTTGCGGCGTGACGTCCTCACCGGCCTGCAGGGCCAGGATGCAGCCGTTCTGCGCGCCCTTGGTGCGCAGCAGGCGCGTGAGCTTGCGGGTGTCGATGTTGGCGATGCCGACCGTGTTCTCGCGCTGCAGGTACTGCTGCAGCGTCATGTCGGCCCGGAAGCTGGAGGCGATCAGCGGCAGGTCGCGGATGATGAGCCCGGCGGCGTACACCCGGGTGGCTTCGACGTCTTCGGCATTGACGCCGTAGTTGCCGATGTGGGGGTACGTGAGGGTGACGATCTGCTGGCAGTAGCTCGGGTCCGTCAGGATTTCCTGGTAGCCGGTGAGGGCCGTGTTGAACACGACTTCGCCGGTGGTGGAGCCTGCGGCTCCAATCGAGTTGCCGAGAAAGACCGTGCCGTCTGCGAGCGCCAGGATGGCGGGCGGGAAAGCGCCCTGGAGCGACGAAAGCACTGGGTTCTCCGTTGTGGACGGGTACGCCCGGAACGCGACCGAAAGCGAAGCTCTCGATGTTGCTTTTGTCGGGGGAGCAGGCTCTGGTGCGCTAGGGCGTACGGGGTTTTGGGGGGAAAGCCTCTGATTATAGCCCGCGCAGCGGAAAGTCTTCAGACGCGGCGGAAAGCGGAAGGTGGACTGCCGGACGCAAAGATCGCGAAAGCTACGCAAAAGTCGTAAAAGAACATCCAGAGAATGTCTTGGCTGTCCTTTTTGCGGCTTTTGCGAGACCTTTGCGGCTTTTGCGTCCTGGAAGTCCGTCCGTCTTCAGCCCTGCGACGCCGCGCTCGCGTGCAGGCAGATCGCAGCCGCCGCCGCCACGTTGAGCGACTCCTCGCCGCCGGGTTGGACGATGCGCACGAATGCGGTGGCGCGCTCGCCCAGGGCGGCGCTGACGCCCTGCCCTTCGTGGCCCAGGATCCAGGCGCAGGGCCAGGGCAGCCGGGCACGGTGCAGGAATTCACCCTGGTGGGAGCTGGTCGCCAGCAGCGGCAACGCCAGGGTGTCGACGTCCGCCGGCTCCAGGCCTTCGCGCAGGCGCAGGCCGAAATGCGCGCCCATGCCGGCGCGCAGCACCTTGGGGCTCCACAGGGCCGCCGTGCCCTTCATGGCCAGGACCTGGCGGAAGCCGAAGGCGGCGGCGCTGCGCAGGATGGCGCCGACGTTGCCCGCGTCCTGCAGGCCGTCCAGCACCACAGCCGCGACGCCAGCCTCGATCGCCGGCGGCGGCGGCAGCGGCAACACGAAGGCCATGCGCCCGGGCGACTCCAGGCTGCTCAGGCCGGCGAACAGGGCGTCGTCGACCACCACGACCTTGCCCAGGCCGTCGGGCCACTGGCCGGACGTGGCGGCCCAGTACGAGGACTGGAACACCGCGAGCGCCGGCGCCTGGCCGCGCTGCAGCGCGGCGCGGCAGAGGTGGTCACCCTCCAGCCAGACGCGCTGCTGTTTGCGGTAGGCGCTGCTGTCCTGGGCCAGCCGGCGCAAGTCCTTCAGCAGCGCATTGTCGCGCGAGGTGATGGTCTGCGGACCGGAAGTCACGCTGCCTTCAACTGGATGACGGCGCCCCCGGGGGTGGTGAACGTGGCGGCCACCGGCGCGAAGTGGCGGCGGTGGTGCACGCACGCGCCGTGCACGCGCAGCGCCTCCAGGTGCTCGGGCGTGCTGTAGCCCTTATGGGTGGCGAAGCCGTACTGCGGGAACTGCTCGTGCAGTTGCGCCAGCAGGCGGTCGCGCGTGACCTTGGCGATGATGGAGGCGGCCGAGATGGACCTGACCTTGGCGTCGCCACCGACGATGGCTTCCGACAGGATGTCCAGCCGCGGCAAGGCATTGCCGTCCACCAGCACCTTCACCGGCTTCAGCCGCAGGCCCTCCACCGCCCTGCGCATGGCCAGCATGGTCGCATGGTAGATGTTGAGCGTGTCGATCTCCTCGACGCTGGCCGAACCGACCGCGCAGCACAGGGCCTTCTCGCGGATCTTGTCGTACAGGCGCTCGCGCTGCAGCGGTGTCAGCACCTTGGAATCGGCCAGGCCGGGAATGCGCTTGCTGTCGTCGAGGATGACCGCGGCAGCGACCACCGGGCCCGCCAGCGGCCCGCGGCCGGCTTCGTCGACGCCGGCCATCAGCCCGACCGGGTCCCAGTCCAGCCGCTTCTGCGGCAGGGCGCGCGCTGCTCGCGCGGCCCCGGTGGCCTTGGGACGGCCCGTGGTCTCAGCGGGCGAGGACTTCCTGGATGGCATCGGCGGCAAGGGTGGCGGTATCGCGCCGGAGCTGGGTGTGCATCACCCGGAAGCGCTCCTGCACGGCCTGCATTCTGTCAGGGCTTCGCAACCAGTCCAACACCGCGTTGGCCAACTGTTGCGGTTGCGCGTTGGACTGCAGCAACTCGGGCACGACGAACTCGGCGCACAGGATGTTGGGCAGGCCGATCCAGGGCTGCAGGTGGCGCGGCTTCATCAGCAGGTACGACAGCCAGTGCGTGTGGTAGGAGATGACCATGGGACGCTTGAACAGCGCCGCCTCCAGCGTGGCGGTGCCGCTGGCGACCAGGGCCACGTCGCAGGCGGCCAGCACGGCATGGGACTGGCCATCGACGATGGACAGGTTGCGCAAGGGCCCGACCTCGCGCGCGATCGCCTCCACCCGCGCGCGCACGTAGGGCAGCGCCGGCAGCACGAAATGCACATCGCCGCGGCTGCGCTGCAGCTCCTGGGCGGCGCGCAGGAAGCGCGGCGTCATGGCCTCGACCTCCGACATGCGGCTGCCCGGCAGCACCGCCACCACCTCGGCGTCGGCCGGCAGGCCCAGCGACTGGCGGGCTCCGGCGCGGTCGGGCTCCATCGGGATCACCCCGGCCAGCGGATGGCCGACATAGCTGCCGCGCACGCCGTGCCGCGCCAGCAACTCGGGCTCGAATGGAAAGATGCACAGCACGTGGTCGCAGGCGCGCTTGAGCTTCTCGACCCGCTTCATGCGCCAGGCCCAGATCGACGGGCAGACGAAGTGCACCGTGGGAATGCCGGCGGCGCGCAGGTCTTCCTCCAGGCCGAGGTTGAAGTCGGGCGCGTCGACGCCGATGAAGATGTCGGGGCGCTCGCGCAGCAGGCGCTCGCGCAGGGCGCGGCGGATGCCGATGATCTCGCGGAACTGCCGCAGCACCTCTGCATAGCCGCGCACCGCCAGCTTGTCCGCGGGCCACCAGGGCTCGAAGCCCTGCTCCTGCATGCGCGCGCCGCCGATGCCGTGGGCCTGCAGCCCCGGCCAGCGCGGGCGCATGCCCTGCAGCAGCAGGCTGGCGAGCAGGTCGCCGGAGGCCTCGCCGGCGACCAGGGCGGCCTTCATCGGACGATGCCGCGGTCGCCGGTGGCGGCGAGGAAGTCCAGCATCATGCGCACGTCATCCGCCGCCTCGGGCGTCTTCTGCGCCAGCGCCGCGATGCGCTCCTTGGACTGCTCCAGCGTCAAGCCGTCGCGGTAGAGGGCCTTGTGCATGGCCCGCACGGCGGCGATGCGCTCGGGCGAGAAGCCGCGCCGGCGCAGGCCCTCGAAGTTCATCGAGCGCGCCCGGGCCGGCTGGCCCTCGCTCATCACGAAGGGCGGCTGGTCGGCCAGCAGCACGGAGCCCAGGCCCGTCATGCCATGGGCGCCGATGCGCACGAACTGGTGCACGTTGGTGAAGCCGCCCAGGATGACCCAGTCGCCCACCACCACGTGGCCGGCGAGCTGCGCGTTGTTGGCGAAGATGGTGTTGTTGCCCACCAGGCAGTCGTGCGCCAGGTGGGTGTAGGCCATCATCCAGTTGTCGTTGCCCAGGCGCGTGATGCCGCCGCCCTGCACCGTGCCCACGTTGAAGGTGGTGAACTCGCGGATGACGTTGCGGTCGCCGATCACCAGCTCGGTGGGCTCGCCCTGGTACTTCTTGTCCTGGTTGGCCGCGCCGATGGAGGCGAACTGGAAGATGCGGTTGTCGCGGCCGATGGTGGTGTGGCCCTCGATCACGACATGGCCGGCCACCGTGGTGCCGGCGGCGATCTTCACGTGCGGGCCGATCAGCGTGTAGGGCCCCACCGTCACGCCCGCGTCCAGCTCGGCGGCAGGGTCGACGATGGCGGTCGGATGGATGTCGGCCATGGCCTCAGGCGATGGTGCGCATGGTGCACATGAGCTCGGCTTCGCAGGCGACTTCCTCGCCCACGCGCACCGTGCCCTTGTACTTGAAGATGCCGGCCTTCTGCCGCACCAGTTCGACGTCCAGCACCAGCTGGTCGCCGGGCTCCACCGGGCGCTTGAAGCGCGCGCCGTCGATGCCGGCGAAGTAGTAGACCGAGTTCTCGTCGGGCGACTTGCCGGCGGAGGAGAACGAAAGCAGCGCGGCGGCCTGCGCCAGCGCCTCCAGCAGCAGCACGCCCGGCATCACGGGGCGGTGCGGAAAGTGGCCGGTGAAGAACGGTTCGTTGATGGTGACGTTCTTGATCGCGCGGATGCTCTTGTTGTGCTCCAGCGCCAGCACCCGGTCCACCAGCAGGATGGGGTAGCGGTGCGGCAGCTGCCGCAGGATCTCGTGGATGTCCATCACGGGGGCGGGGGTCG
>JAEZKX010000440.1 GCA_023436025.1 Pseudomonadota bacterium
CCCCCCCCCCCCCCCCCCCCAAACGCCACTCACTCCGGCTCGATCCCCGCCGCCTTGATCAGCTGCCCCCAGCGCGCGGTGTCGCGCTCGATCAGCTGGCGCAGGGACTCCGGGTCGCCCGGATAGGGCAGCGCGTACATGCGGGCCAGCGACTCCTGCATGCCGGGGCTGCGCACCACCACGTTGACCATCTCGGCCAGCTTCTGCACCACCGGCTGCGGCGTCTTCGCCGGCGCGAACAGCGCCAGCCAGGCGGTGAACTCGTAGCCGGGGAGGCCGCCTTCGGCGATGGTGGGCAGATCGGGCAGCGCCGGCACGCGGCGCGCCGAGGTGATGCCCAGCGCCTTGACCTTGCCGCCGGCCGCCTGCGCCACGCCGACACCGGTGTCGGTGATGAGGAAGTGCAGCTGGCCGCCCACCAGGTCGGTGATCGCCTGCGAGGTGGTCTTGTACGGCACGTGCACCGCATCGATGCCGGCCATCTGGCGGAAGGCCTCGGTGGCCACCCGGCCGGTGGCGCTGGAGCTGCCGTAGTTGAATTTGCCCGGGTTGCGCCGCGCCAGCGCGATCAGCTCCTGCAGGTTGTTGACGCCCAGCGCGGGGGACACCACCAGCACCTGCGGGATGGTGGCCAGCGTGGTGATGGGCGCGAAGTCGGCCACCGGGTCGTAGGGCAGCTTCTTGAACAGGTGGACGTTGGCCGCATGGGTGGAGTTGGCGCCGAACAGCAGCGTGTGGCCGTCCGGCTGCGCGCGCGCCACATAGGAGGCGGCCACGCCGCCGAGCGCGCCCTGCTTGGCGTCGACGATGAAGGGCTGGCCGGCGGCGTCGCGCAGGCGGTCGGCCAGGTAACGCGCCATCATGTCGTAGGCATTGCCGGGACCGAAGGGCACGATGATGCTGACGGTGCGGCTGGGATAGGCGGCCTGCGACCGCGCGGCCGGGAGCACGGCGGCGCCGAGGGCGGCGGCCAGCACGGTGCGGCGGGTGGTCCGAATCGGAAAAGTCATCGCGTCGCTCCGTTCAATCGAGGTAGCCGTGTTCGCGGTAGTAGCGCTCGGCGCCGGGGTGCAGCGGCGCGTCGACGCCCTGCGGCATGCGCCGGGGATCGATCGGGTAGGTCAGCGGGCTCTGGTGCACCGGCATGTGGCGAAAGCGCGCCTCGAACTCGGCGCGCTCCTCCACCAGCACCGAGGTGACGCGGTAGGCCACGTCCTCGGGCATGTCGTCGCGGCACAGGATGCCCCAGTTGGACCAGTCGAGGCAGGGGATGTCCTGCTCGTTGCGCAGCCGCCCCTTCTCCACCGCGGCCGGGCGCAAGCCGTACTCGTTGACCAGGATGCGCATCGCATCCGGCTCGATGGGGATGAAGTTCATCGGGTACTGGCCGACCAGCTCGGTCCAGTTCGAGACCATGATGGCCTCGTTGAAGACGGCATTGCAGTGGCCGGCCTGTGCCTGCTTCAGGCAGGCGCGCGGGTTCTCGTGCTCGAAGTAGGAGCCGCCCCATTCCACGATGTCCATGGGCTCGATGCCGTGGGCGCGGAAGATCAGGTCGATGACGTAGCTGCACAGGCAGTCGCCGTCGCGCGGCGGCATGGCGATATGCAGCTTCGGCTTCTTCTCGCGGATATCGGCGAAGGAGCGGATGCCGGTGTCGGCGCGCACGGCCAGCGTCAGGCGGTCGTCCTGCGGCAGGTGGCCCAGGGTGCGCAGGTTGGGGTAGGCGCGGCCGCCGTAGAAGTGCTTGCCCTCTCGGGCCCAGCGCACGCCGATGTGGATGGGCGTGGTGACCGACAGGTCGGCCTCCCCCATGCCCACCAGGTCGATGCTGTCGCGGTAGGCGCTGCCGGTGCGGATGGTGAACTTGGACAGCGGCGCCGAGCGCCAGCGCAGGTGCGCCGAGACCCAGCCCCAGATCGTGTGGAAGTTCGCCGAACCCCAGTCGCCCACCATCGTCAGGTCCAGGCGCGGGTCGGAATGCAATGCCATGCGTGTCTCCTCGTTGTCGCGGGCCGTTCGCCCGTGCCTTCTTCACGCAGCGTTCGTGCCCGCCCGGTCCGCGTCGCCAAGCCCTTGATTCCAAAGGACTTAGGGGCAATCCCGCTGTCTCAGTCGCGGGCGACGTGAAATAGTCGTGCAACAACCATGAAACAGTCGGCCCCGCTGCGCCTGTGCTTCCTGAGCTACCGCCACCTGAGCGACCTGGCCGCCTCGGTGGTCCCGGAATTCGCCGGCCGCGCCGACATCGAGATGGTGGAGGCGAGCTTCCAGCCGGCCGTGTCGGCCGCCCGGGCGCGCGAGCAGTCCGGCGCCGTGGACGCCTTCGTCAGCGCCGGCTCCAACGCGGCCCTGCTGCGCGAGTCCGTGACCACGCCGGTGGCCACCATCGAAGTGGACGGCTACGACCTGCTGCTGGCGCTGCTGGAGGCACGCGCCAGCGCCGATCGGGTCGGCGTGGTGACCTACGGCCGCACCATCGCCGAGCTGGAACAGGTGAAGGACCTGCTGAACATCGACGTGGCCCAGCGCGCCTACCGCACGCCCGACGAGGCGCGCGAGTGCTTCCGCCAGTTCGCGGCCGAGGGCCGCACCGCCATCGTCGGCTCCAGCATCGTGGTGGAGCTGGCGCAGCAGCTGGGGCTGCGCGGCATCCTGGCCTATTCCCAGGCGGCGGTGCGGCGCGGCATCGAACACGCCCTGGAACTGGCCCGCGTAGCGCGCCTGGAGGCGGCGCGCAACGGCCAGCTGCATGCGCTGCTGCACAACCTGCAGGAGGCGGTGCTGGCCGTGGACGCCGGCCACCGCATCACCGCGGCCAATGCGGCCATGCAGCAGCTGCTGGGCGCGCCGCTGGCCGCGCTGCATGGGCGCGACCTGCGCGACGTGGCGCCCGAACTCTCGCTGGTGGACGCGCTGCAGGGCGCCCACCAGCGCGGCACCGTGCTGCCCTTCGCCCAGCGCGACTGGATCGCCAACCGCATGCCGCTGCGCGAAGGCGAACGCACCACTGGCGCGGTGCTGGCCCTGTACGACGGCCATGCCATCGCCGAGGCCGACAGTAGCCTGCGCACCCAGCGCCGGCGGCGCCGCCCAGGCGGGGCGCGCTACACCTTCGCCGACCTGCACGGCGAGAGTGCGGCGCTGCGGCGCGCGCTGCAAGCGGCGCGCCGCTACGCCGCCACCGACCTGTCGGTCCTGGTCACGGGCGAAAGCGGCACCGGCAAGGAGCTGTTCGCGCAGGCCATCCACGCCGCCAGTCCGCGGGCCGGCCGGCCCTTCGTCGCCCTCAACTGCTCGGCCCTGCCCGAGCCGCTGCTGGAAAGCGAGCTGTTCGGCCACGAGGAAGGCGCCTTCACCGGCTCGCGCCGCGGCGGCAAGGCCGGCCTGGTGGAGGCCGCGCACACCGGCACCCTGTTCCTCGACGAGATCGGCGACATGCCGATGGCCTTGCAGACGCGGCTGCTGCGCGTGCTGCAGGAGCGCGAGGTGATGCGCCTGGGCAGCACCCAGGCGATCCCGGTGGACGTGCGGGTGATCGCCGCCACCCACCAGCCGCTGCGCGCCATGATCGCCGCGCGCACGTTCCGCGCCGACCTGTTCTACCGCCTGAGCGTGCTGCAGCTGGCGCTGCCGCCGCTGCGCGAACGCGCCGGAGACATCGGCGGGCTGGCGCTGGCGGCGCTGCACCGGCGCCTCGCGCAACTGCAGTGCGGGCTCGATCCGCGCGCGGTGCTCGCGCGCGTGCTCGACCGCCTGCTGGCCTACGACTGGCCGGGCAATGTGCGGGAGCTGGAGAACACCTGCGACCGCATCGCGGTGTTCTTCGCGCAGTACCAGCGCGTGGAGGACGCGCCGCTGGAGCTGCTGGCCTACGACTGCCCGGAGCTGGGCGGCCATGCGTCCAGGGCGCCCCTGCATCCCTCGGCCAGCGAGACCGCGGCCCAGGTGCTCGCGGCCTGCGGCGGCCACCGCGGCCAGGCCGCGGCGCAACTGGGGATCAGCCGGGCCACCCTGTGGCGGCGCCTGAAGCAGGGCCAGGCGGCGGGCTGATTGCCGCGGGCCCGCGGACTACGACACCAGCGCCGCCACGCGCTGCGGCGCGATGTCCGCCAGGCAGCGCGTGTGCCCCAGCGGGCATTCACGCTGGAAGCACGGCGCGCAGTCCAGCGGCGGCTGGTAATCCGGGTCCTGCTTCAACCAGACGACCTGCGCGCGCGGGTTCAGCGGCGGGGTGTGCAGGGGGCTCGACGAGCCGAACAGCGCCACCTGGCGCACGCCGAAGGCCGCGGCCACGTGCATCAGGCCGGAGTCGTTGCTGACCACGCTGGCGGCGCCGGCGATCAGCGCGAAGGCCTCTTCCAGCGCCGTCTGGCCGGCCAGGTTGCGGCAGTCGCCGGTGGACTGCGCGCGGATCGCTTCGCACAGCGGCGACTCCTTGGCCGAGCCGAGCAGCAGCACCGGGTGATCGACCAAGGCCGCGAAAGCGCCGTAGTGGGGCCAGCGCTTGGCCGGGCCGTATTCGGCGCCTGGCGCCACCACCACGTAGCTGCCGCGTGCCAGTGCGTGCCTGCGCAGCGCCTCGTCGACGGCGGCCTCGGGCAGCACGAGCCGCGGCCGGTCGCCTTCGATGCCGGCCTCGCCGCTCAACGCCGAATAGAAGGCCACCATGGGCGGCTTGTCCTTGGGATTCTTCAGGCGGTGCGTCAGCAGGCCCACCCGCGTCTCGCCGAGGTAGCCCACGCGGCGCGGAATGCCGGCCAGGAAAGGCAGCAGCGCGCTCTTGAGGGAATTGGGCAGCACGTAGGCGGTGGCGAACTGGCCGCGCAGCTGGCGGCCCAGGGCGCGCCGCGCCTGCCATTGCAGGCCGCCGTGCTGGAAGGGGAAGACGATGACCTCGTCGACCTGCGGCATGGCGCGGTAGACCGGGGCCACCCAGGGCAACGCGCCCACCGTGAGCTGCTCGCCGCGGGCGTGCAGGCGGCGCAGCAGCGGCTCCGTCATCACCGCGTCGCCGATCCACTGCGGCGCGATGACGAGGGAGCGCTCAGTGCGGGCCGTCATTCCCGCCGGGCGCCGTCAATGGCCGCCGCCGAAGTGCTCGCCCTCGCGCAGCTTGTACACCGTGCCGCAATAGGGGCACTTGGCGCCGCCGGTGCCGGCGACTTCGAGGTACACGCGCGGATGGCTGTTCCACAGCTTCATGTGGGCCAGCGGGCTGGGGCAGAAGATGCCGCCATTGCCGTTGAGGTCCTTGGCGGCCAGTTCCACCACCGCGTCCTTGCGAGGGGCCGTCATGGCGTTCAGACCTTCGCCAGCCAGTGGGCGTACTTGGGATTGCGGCCGTTGACGATGTCGAAGAAGGCCGACTGGATCTTCTCGGTGATCGGGCCGCGGCGGCCTTCGCCGATCTGCACGCGGTCGACTTCGCGGATGGGCGTCACTTCGGCGGCGGTGCCGGTGAAGAAGGCCTCGTCGGCGATGTAGACCTCGTCGCGGGTGATGCGCTTCTGCACGATCTCCAGGCCCAGGTCGCGGGCGATGTGGAAGGTTGTGTTGCGCGTGATGCCGTTGAGCGCGCCGGCCGACAGGTCGGGCGTGTAGATGACACCGTCCTTGACGATGAAGATGTTCTCGCCGGCGCCTTCGGAGACGAAGCCGGAGCTGTCGAGCAGGAGGGCCTCGTCGTAGCCGTCGTCCAGGGCCTCCATGTTGGCCAGGATGGAGTTGCTGTAGTTGCTGACCGCCTTGGCCTGCGTCATGGTGATGTTGACGTGGTGGCGGGTGTAGCTGGAGGTCTTGATGCGGATGCCCATGCGCATGCCTTCCTCGCCCAGGTAGGCGCCCCAGGCCCAGGCCGCGACCATCACGTGGACACGGTTGCCGCGCGGGCTGACGCCCAGCTTTTCCGAGCCGAGCCAGGTGAGCGGGCGCAGGTAGCACGACTCCAGGTAGTTGGCCCGCACGACGGCCTTCTGCGCCTCGTTGATCTGCTCCTTGGTGAAGGGCAGCTGCATGCGCAGGATCTTGGCGCTGTTGAACAGGCGGTCGGTGTGCTCCTGCAGCCGGAAGATGGCGGTGCCGTCGGCCGTCTTGTACGCACGCACGCCTTCGAAGGCGCCGCAGCCGTAGTGCAGCGTGTGGGTGAGCACGTGGATCTTGGCGTCGCGCCAGTCGACCAGCTCGCCGTCCATCCAGATCTTGCCGTCGCGGTCGTCCAACGCAGGTGCTGCCGGGATCATGAGAAACGTCCTTTGGGGGTAATCGCCGAAACCGTCAATTTTAAGGCGCGGGGGGCGGGGCTGCCTCGGACGGCGTTTGCGGCCGCAACAGCGTCCATTTCGCCAGTTTGCCGTTCATGAACTCGCAGGTGACGTGCGAGCCGCCGGCGTCGGTCCAGCGGTACACCTCCGGCTGCGCGTCCTTCTCGCCGATCTGCTCGCCGATCGACCGCGTCATGGCCATCACGTGCAGCAGGTTCACGCCGGGCTTCAGGCGCGCATTGAGCATGACGGCGCTGTCGACGAAGCCGACCGGGCGGTCGGCCGCGCGCTTGAGGACGGTCATCATGCGGTTGAAATGCAGCAGCATCCACATGACGATGCCGCCGCCGGCCAGGGCCACGCCGCCCCAGCCATACGCCTGGTAGGCGACGACGATGACGGCCACGCCCAGCACGGGCAGGATGATCTTCTGCAGGTTCATGGAGCGAATTGTGCACAGGCGCCGCGGGGCGCCGGGATCGGCTAGCCGGGCATGCGGCCGGTGGCGAGCGCGTGGGCCCAGTCGGCGCGGCCGTTGGCCGCGGCCAGCCGCGCCATCGGCTCCCAGTCGTACGCCACGCTGCACAGCCGCGCGGTCCAGCCGCCGCGCCGGCGCTCCACCAGCGCATAGCGCGCATGCGGACTGCCGTTCTCGACCCGATGGGGCGCCACGTGATCGTCTTCGTAGGCGGCCAGGCCCACGCTGCCGGGATTGACCACCAGCGTGGCCCCGCTTTGCACCACCCGCGGCACGTGGCTGTGGCCGCACAGCGCCAGCGTGGCGCGGCCGGCGCCCTCGGCGGACGCCAGGCGTTGCGCCACTTCCTGCGCCGACGCCGCCCGCACGCCGGTGCCGCCGTCGCGCCCGAAACCGGGGACGACGGTCTCCAGCCAGTACACCAGGTCGGAGGCCGGCGTGCCGTGCACCAGCAGCACGTCGGGCGCCAGCCAGTGCGTGGGCGGCAGGGTGCGCAGCCACTCGAAGTGCCGCGGCTGCAGGCGTGCGACCGCGTAGCCGTCGCTGCTGGCCGGCTCGGGCGGCCTGCCGCTGTCCTTCCATTTCAGCACCTGGCGCTCGTGGTTGCCCGCGATGGTGGGGAAGCCGCGCGCCATCAGGAAGTCGGCGGTTTCGGCCGGCAGCAGCGGGCCGCTGAGGATGTCGCCCAGGTTCAGCACGGCATCGACCTGCTCGCCCTGCAGGTCGTCCAGTACCGCCTGCAGGGCCGGCAGGTTGCCGTGGATATCGGACAACACGGCCAGCTTCATGCGAGCCCCCGCGCCACTTCCAGCGCTTCCTCGATGCGCTCCACCGGATGGATGGTGAGGCCCTCGAA
>JAEZKX010000009.1 GCA_023436025.1 Pseudomonadota bacterium
GCACGAAACAGGGCCGCCGGCACCGGCAGCACGCGCAACGGCCCCGGCTCGCCCAGGGCCGCCCGCAACTGGCCCAGGTAGTCGCGCAGCGACAGCGGTGCCGGCCCGGCGAAAGCGAAGGTCTGCACGCCCGCCGGCGGCGCCTCGACCAGCGCCACGATGCCGTCGACCAGGTCGTCGATGTGCACCGGTTGCACCGCCATGCGCCCGCCGGCGGGCAGCGGCAGCAGGGGCGCCACGGCCATCTTGCCGAACAAGGCGGCGCTGGTGCCGCCGGGCCCATAGACGAGCGAAGGCTGGACGATCGCGGCGCGCAGGGGCAGCGCGCGCAGCACGTCGTCGGCCGCCTTCTTGCTGCGGTGGTAGGCGCTGCGGGCGCCCGCGTCCGCACCGAGCGCCGAAACCTGCACCACCGCCTGGACCCCGGCCGCGGCGCAGGCGTGGAACAGTTCCACCGGCGCGCGGGTGTGCAAGGCGTCGAAGGTCTGCGCGCCCTGCTCGCGCAGGATGCCCACGGTGTTCACCACCGCGTCGATGCCGGCCAGCAGCGGCAGCCAGTCGGCGCGCGTGGGCACGGCCGCGAAATCGGCCTGCACCGCGTCGGCGGCGCCGGGCGGCGGATGGCGCAGCACGCGCACCACCGCGTGGCCACGCCGCTGCAAGGCGGCGGCCACGGCACGGCCGATGAAACCCGAAGCGCCGGTGAGCAGGACCCGCATGCGTGCCTTGGAGCCAAAGCGGCCAGTCTAGCCAGCCGCGGGCGCGCGCGGGGCGCGGCCGCCCGGATTCGGATGCATCCAGGGCTGCGACGCAGCCGCAGGCACGCGCGGGCGCCGCTGTTACCTTCCGAGAGCGTGGTCCACACCGGCGGCCCGGCCCGCCTACACTGGGGCATGGCAACATCGTGGAACGACGCGGCGCGCGACGGCCTGGTGTGCGGCAGCATCGCCAGCGTGCTGTCGGCGCTTTACCTCGCCTGGGCCGGGCGCAAGCGCCACGAGACGGCGGCCCCGGTCAACGCGATCAGCCACTGGTTCTTCGGCGACCGCGCGCTGCGCCGCGACGAGCCCAGCCTGCGCTACACCCTCACCGGCTACCTGATCCACCATGCCGCCTCGCTGTTCTGGGGCGTGCTGTATGCCAGGTACCTGGCCACGCGTCCCGCGTACCAGAAGCCCATTCCCATCGCCGCCAGCGCCGTCGCCGCCTCCAGCCTGGCCTGCCTGGTCGACTACCAGTGCACGCCCGGCCGCCTGACGCCGGGCTTCGAGAACCGCCTGCCCCGCACCGAACTGGCCGGCGTCTACGCCCTCTTCGCCGTGGGCCTGATGGTCGGATCGCTGTTGATGAGGAAGCGGTAAGGGGCCGGGCGAAGGTCGAAAAAGGCGGACAGCCGGACGCAGAGGTCGCGAAGGATACGCAGAGGTCGCAAAAGGAACAGCCTTGAAAGGATTTGCCGGGGCAACTTGCGCCGGCTGGGGGCGTTCGGGGCCTTGCACTTTCCTTGCTTGTACTTTTCTTCTTTCGCGACTTTTGCGTACTTTCGCGACTTTTGCGTCCGGCTGTCCGCATTCATGCCTTCTGAACCGATGAAAGAGCGCTCCAACCATCCGTGCCTGGCGTGCGGGGCCTGCTGTGCCGCGTTCCGGGTGGACTTCGCGGCGCAGGAGGTCGATGAACTGGGCGGCAGCGTCCCTGCCGGGCTGGCGGTGGAAGTGACCGGCAGCACCTGGCGCATGCGTGGCACCGACCATGTACCCGTCCGTTGCGCGGCGCTGACCGGCCGCGTCGGCGAGCGCGCCGCCTGCGGCATCTACGAATGGCGGCCCAATCCCTGCCGCGAACTGGAGCCCGGCAGCCCGGTCTGCGAACGGGCGCGGGCCCGGCACGGAATGGCGCCCCTGGACGCGGCCAATCGTTGAGGCCTGAATTATTTCCATGGTGTTGGAAGCAACCGACACCATGGTCTTTTTCCGCGTCGCACACTCCAGCGCATGCCACGCCTCTGGGACATTTCTCCGCCGGTGGCGCCGGGGGCGCCCGTGTTCCCCGGCGACACGCCGTACCAGCAGCAGTGGGCCGCGACGCTCGGCCCCGGCTGCCCCGTCAACGTCGCCACGCTCACGCTGTCGCCCCATGTGGGCGCCCATGCCGACGCGCCGCTGCATTACGACCCGGCCGGCCGCGCGATCGGCGCGGTCGACCTCGAGCCCTACCTCGGCCCCTGCCGCGTGATCCACGCCATCGCCCGCGGACCACTCATCGAGTGGGAACACATCGCCCACGCGGTACGCGACCTGCCGCCGCGCGTGCTGGTGCGCACCTATGCGCAGATGCCGGTGGACCACTGGGATCCTGGCCTGGCGGCCTACGCGCCGCAGACCATCGAGCGCCTGGCCGATGCCGGCGTGCGGCTGGTGGGCATCGACACCGCCAGCATCGACCCGGCCGACAGCAAGACGCTGGACAGCCACCAGGTCATCCGCCGGCGCGACCTGCGCGTGCTGGAGAACCTGGTGCTCGACCAGGTCCCCGAAGGCGACTACGAACTGATCGCCCTGCCCCTGAAGCTGACCGCGGCCGACGCCTCGCCGGTGCGCGCCGTCCTCCGTGAACTGACATGACCTCCCTGCACGACTGCCGCGCCCTCGATGCGCGCGACCCGCTGCGCCCGCTGCGCGACCTCTTCACGTTGCCCACCGGCGTGATCTACCTCGATGGCAACTCGCTCGGCCCGCTGCCCAAGGCGGCGCCGGAGCGCATCGCCCGCGCCGTGCGCGAGGAATGGGGCGAGGGCCTGATCCGCTCCTGGAACACCGCCGGCTGGTTCGAGCTGCCGCAGAAACTCGGCGACCGCATCGGCACGCTGATCGGCGCGCGGCCCGGCGAAACGGTGGCTACCGACAGCACCTCGGTCAACCTGTTCAAGGTGCTGAGCGCCGCCGCCAGCCTGGTGGCCCAGGACGCGCCGCGGCGCCGCGTGGTCCTCAGCGAACGCAGCAACTTCCCCACCGACCTCTATATCGCCGAGGCACTGTGCCGCGAGCGCGGCCTGGAGCTGCGCCTGCTGGAGGCCGGGGAGATCGACCAGGCCCTCGGCGACGACAGCGCCATCCTGATGCTGACGCACGTCAACTACCGCACCGGCGCGATGCACGACATGGCGCAAGTGACGCGGCGCGCGCATGAAGCCGGCGCGCTGGTGATCTGGGACCTGGCGCACAGCGCCGGCGCCGTCGAGGTCGACCTGAACGGCGCCGATGCCGACTTCGCCGTCGGCTGCGGCTACAAGTACCTCAATGGCGGGCCCGGTTCGCCCGCCTTCGTCTGGGTGCATCCCCGCCATGCCGACCGCTTCTGGCAGCCGCTGGCCGGCTGGTGGGGCCACGCCGCGCCCTTCGAGTTCAGCCACGACTACCGCCCCGCGCCCGGCATCGGCCGCTACCTGTGCGGCACCCAGCCGGTGCTGAGCATGATCGCGCTGGAATGCGGCATCGACATGGTGCTGGCGGCAGCGCCGCATGGCGGCATGGCGGCGCTGCGGCGCAAGTCGCTGGCGTTGACCGACCTCTTCATCGCGCTGGTGGAAGAACGCTGCGGCGGCCATGCCCTGGGCCTGGCGACGCCGCGCGACCATGCACGGCGCGGCTCGCAGGTCTGCCTGACGCGCGACGAGGGCGCCTATGCCATCGTGCAGGCGCTGATCGCCCGCGGCGTCATCGGCGACTACCGTGCGGGCCGGCCCGACATCCTGCGCTTCGGCTTCACGCCGCTGTACATCGGCTTCGAGGACGTCTGGAACGCCGTCGAGCACCTGCGCGAAGTCCTGGCCAATGAGGAGTGGCGCCGCCCCGAGCACAACCGGCGCAATGCGGTGACCTGACATGAGCAACAACGAGAAGCCCGAGGACATCGTCCGCACCGAACGCGCGCAGCTGGATTTCAGCCGCGACATGAGCTATGGCGACTACCTGCAGCTCGACGCCATCCTGAATGCGCAGAAGCCGCTGTCGCCGCACCACGACGAGATGCTCTTCATCGTGCAGCACCAGACCAGCGAGCTGTGGATGAAGCTGATGCTGCACGAGCTGTCGGCGGCCATCGCCGCCATCGCGCGCGACGAGCTGGCGCCGGCGTTCAAGATGCTGGCGCGCGTCTCGCGCATCATGGAGCAGCTGGTCCACGCCTGGGACGTGCTGGCCACCATGACGCCGCCGGAGTACAGCGCCATCCGCCCCTACCTGGCCAACTCCAGCGGCTTCCAGAGCTGGCAGTACCGCTGCATCGAGTTCCGCCTGGGCAACAAGAACCCGGCCATGCTCAAGCCGCACGCGCACCACGACGAGCGCAGCGCGGTGGTGCAGCAGGCCTATGCCCTGCCCTCTCTGTACGACGAGGCGCTGCGCCTGCTGGCGCGGCGCGGCCTGCCGGTGCCGGCCTCGCACGTGGAGCGCGACTGGACCCAGCCCTACGAACCCAGCGACGCGGTGGAGCAGGCCTGGCTGGTGGCCTACCGCAATCCGCAGCAGCACTGGGACCTGTACCAGCTGGGCGAAGAGCTGACCGACCTGGAAGACGCCTTCCGCCTCTGGCGCTTCCGCCACGTGACTACGGTGGAACGGGTGATCGGCTTCAAGCGCGGCACCGGCGGCACCGGCGGCGTGCGCTACCTGCGCAAGATGCTGGACGTGGTGCTGTTCCCGGAGATCTGGAAGCTGCGCACGGACTTGTGACGCATGCGCCCTGGGGTGCGCTCGCGCAGAGGGCGCACAGCTCCGCCGATGGTGCGCTCGCTGCGCGAGCACACCCTAAGGTTCGAGATCGTTCGATGGTTCAAGCGGCGTACAACCACGGCTGGTCCAGCAGCCGCGCGCCCAGGGCCCGCATCGCCAGGTCGCGCCCCAGGCGCACCGGACCCTGCGCATGGAAGATCACCGCATTGCGGCGCGAGCGCTCCTGCACCCGCGCCACGCGCTGCCAGCGGTTGAGCGCATAGCGGCGCAGCGCCGTCGGCACGTCCAGCACGCGGTCGTCGGCCACCGCCAGCACCTGCTGCAGGCTG
>JAEZKX010000100.1 GCA_023436025.1 Pseudomonadota bacterium
AGGCTGCGCTACGTCAGCGGCGGCGGCGGCGGCGCCCGCGCCCAGCGTGGCAAGCGCGGCGGCAGCGAAGCGGTGGAGCAGGGGCGTCATGGCGCCCCTCATTCGCCACCCGACTTCAGGAACTGGATGAAGCCCGGATCGGCGTAGGCCGCGGGCGGCAGGTCGTCGGTGAGCAGCAGCTGGTCGACTTCGGCCACTTCGCTGGCGCGGCGCTCGCCCTGGAATCCGTGCAGCAGCACCAGGCCGGCGGCCAGCACCACCAGGGGAAGCACCGAGCCGATGCGGTGCCACAGGCCGAACTTCTCGCCCTCGAGCGCCAGGCTGGCGGCGCCGCCGCGGCCCACCAGGACTGGCTGGGCCTCCTGCTTGCGCGCCTGCAGGGCCCGGACCCGGGCGGCGCGCAGGCGTTCGCGCACCTCGTGGGGCAGCTCGTCGGTGCCGGCCGACAGGCGCGCGGCGACGGCATGGCCGAAGTGGTCGGCCAAGGTGGCGGCGCCGTGCGCGTCGGTGGTCTTCATGGTTGTACTCCCTTTGCCTTCAGTGCCTTGCTGAGGGCCTGGACCGCCCGGGAGCAGTGTGTCTTGACACTGCCTTCCGAGCAGCCCATGGCTGCGGCCGTTTCGGCCACGTCCATGTCCTCCCAGTAACGCATCAAAAACGCTTCTCGTTGACGGGCCGGCAGTTCCTGGATGACGGCTTCGATCTCTCGCAGGATCTGCGCCCGCCGGGTGGCATCCTCCGCGCTCTCCACCTGCTGGGACTGTTCAGCCAGGTTGAAAGTTTCCAGGAGGTCGAAATCGCCGTCCTCGGAGGCCGATTCGAAGTTGCCGAGGTTGGAGAACAGCGCGTTGCGCGTCTTCTGCCGGCGGAACCAGTCCAGCGTGCAGTTCGACAGGATGCGCTGGAACAGCATCGGCAGTTCGTTGGCCGGCTTGTCGCCATAGTGCTCGGCCAGCTTCATCATGCTGTCCTGCACGATGTCCAGCGCCGCCTCGTCGTCGCGCACGTGGTAGACGGTCCGCTTGAAAGCGCGCTTCTCGACGCCTTGCAGGAAGTCGGAGAGTTCGCGTTCGGTGGCCAAGGAGGACGGCGGTTTCGAAGGTCGGCGGGCGCGGCATTATGGCATCGGCAGCCCGGCCATTTGGCGACTTCGTGCTGCGGTGCGATAATGCGCGGGCAAGTCAAACGGCAAACGAGTCCGGATCCGGCGGTGCGATCTGCCCGCCCATGGCCCGTGGCTTCAAGTCCTGGCGCGGTCCCACAAGGGCTGGCAAGGGGCACCCAACGGTTCGAAGTCGAAACCCGAAAGGTTCATCGCGATGGAAATCTCCAAGGCGGAGCTCAGCTCCGCGGCCGCCGCTTCCGCCGGCCAAACCACCGACCTCCGCGGCGCGGAAATCCTGGTCAAGGCCCTGCAGGCCGAGAACGTGCAGTTCGTCTGGGGCTATCCGGGCGGCGCGGCGTTGCACATCTACGACGCCCTCTACAAGCAGAACACCATCCAGCACATCCTGGTGCGCCACGAGCAGGCCGCGGTGCACGCGGCCGACGGCTACGCGCGCGCCACCGGCAACGTGGGCGTCTGCCTGGTCACCTCCGGCCCCGGCGTCACCAACGCGATCACCGGCCTGGCCACCGCCTACATGGACTCGATCCCGATGGTGCTGATCACCGCGCAGGTGCCCAGCAGCGTGATCGGCCAGGACGCCTTCCAGGAATGCGACACCGTCGGCATCACGCGCCCGATCGTCAAGCACAACTTCCTGGTCAAGGACACGCGCAACCTCGCCGAGGTGATGAAGAAGGCCTTCCACATCGCCCGCAGCGGCCGCCCCGGTCCGGTGGTGGTGGACGTCCCCAAGGACATCTCGTTCAACAAGGCCGCCTGGACGGGCTACCCCGACAAGGTGGAGATGCGCTCGTACAAGCCGGTGCAGAAGGGCCACGCCGGCCAGATCCGCAAGGCCGTGCAGCTGCTGCTGGCGGCCAAGCGCCCCTACATCTACACCGGTGGCGGCGTCATCCTGGGCAACGCCAGCGAGGAACTGCGCACCCTGGTCGACCTGCTGGGCGTTCCCTGCACCAACACGCTGATGGGGCTGGGCGCCATCTCCGGCACCGACCCCAGGTTCCTCGGCATGCTGGGCATGCACGGCACCATCGAGGCCAACAACGCGATGCAGAACTGCGACGTGCTGCTGGCCGTGGGCGCGCGCTTCGACGACCGCGTCATCGGCAACCCCAGGCACTTCGCCCAGGCCGAGCGCAAGATCATCCACGTCGATGTCGATCCGTCCTCCATCTCCAAGCGGGTGAAGGTCGACATCCCGATCGTGGGCGACGTGAAGGACGTCCTGAACGACCTCATCGCCGCCATCCGCGAGACGGGCCAGAAGCCGGATCCGGCGGCGCTGGGCGGCTGGTGGGAGACCATCGAGGGTTGGCGCAAGCGCGACTGCCTGCGCTACGACCGCGCCAACCGCGACGTCATCAAGCCGCAGTACGTCATCGAGACGCTGTGGAACATGACGAAGGACGTCGACACCTACATCACCTCCGACGTCGGCCAGCACCAGATGTGGGCCGCGCAGTTCTACAAGTTCCAGGAGCCGCGCCGCTGGATCAACTCGGGCGGCCTGGGCACCATGGGCGTGGGCATCCCCTACGCCATGGGCATCAAGATGGCCAAGCCCGACTCCGAGGTGTACTGCATCACCGGCGAAGGCTCGGTGCAGATGTGCATCCAGGAGCTGTCGACCTGCTTCCAGTACAACACGCCGATCAAGATCCTGGCGCTGAACAACCGCTACCTGGGAATGGTGCGGCAGTGGCAGCAGCTCGATTACGAGGGCCGCTACAGCCACAGCTACATGGACGCGCTGCCCAACTTCGTGAAGCTGGCGGAGTCGTACGGCCACGTCGGCATGCTGATCGAGAAGCCCGAGGACGTGGAGCCGGCGCTGCGCGAGGCGCGCAAGCTGAAGGACCGCACCGTGTTCATGGACTTCCGCACCGACCCGACCGAAAACGTCTGGCCGATGGTGAAGGCCGGCCAGGGCATCACCGAGATGCTGCTCGGCAGCGAAGACCTTTAACACCCGAACAGCCGGACGCAAAGGTCGCAAAAGCTACGCAAAAGTCGCGAAAGCAGATAAGAGAATCTTCAGGTTTTCTTTTGCGACTTTTGCGAAACCTTCGCGACTTTTGCGTCCGGCCCCCCGCTCCCGAATTAGACGAATCTATTGCCCGCCGAGCCCGCTGCTTACCGGTAGTGGGGGAGGGCGGCGAAAAGAGGAATCATGAAGCACATCATCGCCGTGCTGCTGGAAAACGAACCCGGCGCACTCTCCCGCGTCGTGGGCCTGTTCTCGGCCCGCGGCTACAACATCGAATCGCTGACCGTGGCGCCCACCGAGGACCCGTCGCTGTCGCGCATGACGATTCAGACCACCGGGTCGGACGACGTCATCGAGCAGATCACCAAGCACCTCAACCGCCTCATCGAGGTGGTCAAGGTGGTCGACCTCACCGAAGGCGCCTACACCGAGCGCGAGCTCATGATGGTGAAGGTGCGCGCGGTGGGCAAGGAACGCGAGGAGATGAAGCGCATGGCCGACATCTTCCGCGGCCGCGTCATCGACGTCACCGAGAAGAGCTATACCATCGAACTGACCGGCGACCAGGCCAAGAACGATGCCTTCCTGCAGGCCATCGACCGCGGCGCGATCCTGGAAACCGTCCGCACGGGCGCCAGCGGCATCGGCCGCGGCGAACGCATTCTTCGCACCTGATCCCACCCACCCACGAATTTCACCCGGAGAGACTCATGAAGGTTTACTACGACAAGGACTGCGACCTCAGCCTGATCAAGGGCAAGACCGTCGCCATCATCGGTTACGGCTCGCAGGGCCATGCGCACGCGCAGAACCTGAACGACAGCGGCGTCAAGGTCATCGTCGGCCTGCGCAAGGGCGGCGCCAGCTGGCCCAAGGTCGAGAAGGCCGGCCTGAAGGTCGCCGAAGTGGGCGAGGCCGTGGCCGCCGCCGACGTCGTGATGATCCTGCTGCCCGACGAGCAGATCGCCACCGTCTACAAGAACGACGTCGAGCCGAACATCAAGCAGGGTGCCTCGCTGGCCTTCGCGCACGGCTTCAACGTGCACTATGGCCAGGTCGTGCCCCGCGCCGACCTCGACGTCTGGATGGTCGCGCCCAAGGCCCCGGGCCACACGGTGCGCAGCACCTACACCCAGGGTGGCGGCGTGCCCCACCTGGTCGCCGTGCATGCCGACAAGTCCGGCAAGGCTCGCGATCTGGCGCTGTCCTACGCCATGGCCAACGGCGGCGGCAAGGCCGGCATCATCGAGACCAACTTCCGCGAAGAGACCGAGACCGACCTGTTCGGCGAGCAGGCCGTGCTGTGCGGCGGCACCGTGGAACTGATCAAGGCCGGCTACGAGACGCTGGTGGAGGCCGGCTACGCGCCCGAGATGGCCTACTTCGAGTGCCTGCACGAGCTGAAGCTGATCGTGGACCTGATCTACGAAGGCGGCATCGCGAACATGAACTACTCGATCTCCAACAACGCGGAGTACGGCGAGTACGTGACGGGCCCGCGCATCATCACCGAAGAGAGCAAGAAGGCGATGAAGCAGGTCCTCAAGGACATCCAGACCGGCGAGTACGCCAAGAGCTTCATCCTGGAAAACCGCGCCGGCGCGCCGACCCTGCAGTCGCGCCGCCGCCTGAACGCCGAGCACTCGATCGAGGTGGTCGGCGAGCAGCTGCGCGCCATGATGCCCTGGATCAAGAAGAACAAGCTGGTCGACCAGACCCGCAACTGACGCGGCCTGCGGCCCCTGTCGAGAACGCCCGCCCCGTGCGGGCGTTTTCTTTTCTGCATCGCGCGGGGCGATCCGCCTTCCGCGGCCTCCAGCCGCGACCGGCGGCGCCCGGACGCGGCGGCCGATGTCATTACACTTGCACCCCATGCATGACGGCCACGAGTTCCGAGACGACCACCTTCCCGAAGGCGTGGTGGTGCGCAAGCGCCGCAAGGGCATCTACATCCTGCCGAACCTGTTCACGCTGGCGGCGCTTTTCGGTGGCTTCTATGCCGTGGTGATGGCCATGAACCAGCGCTTCGACATGGCCGCCGTCGGGGTGTTCGTGGCGATGGTCCTCGACAGCCTCGATGGCCGGATCGCGCGCATGACCAACACGCAAAGCGCGTTCGGCGAGCAGATGGACTCGCTGTCCGACATGGTGTCCTTCGGGGCGGCGCCGGCGCTCATCGCCTACGAATGGGCGCTCAAGGGCGCGGGCCGCTGGGGCTGGATCGCCGCCTTCGTCTACTGCGCCTGCGCGGCGCTGCGCCTGGCGCGCTTCAACGTCAACACGCAGGTGGTCGACAAGCGCTACTTCCAGGGCCTGCCTTCGCCGGCGGCGGCGGCGCTGGTGGCGGGCTTCATCTGGCTGATGAACGACTACGGCATCAAGCCCTACCAGGTCACCTGGTTCATGTTCGCCATCACGCTGTACGCGGGGCTGACCATGGTGACCAACGTGCCGTTCTACAGCTTCAAGGACCTGCACATGAAGCGCAGCGTTCCCTTCGCCGTCATCGTGCTGATCGCGCTGGCCATCGCCATCGTCAACATCGACCCGCCGGTGGTGCTGTTCGCCGTGTTCGTCATCTACGGCCTGTCCGGCTACGCCCTCTACGGCTGGCGCAAGGCCCGCGGCCAGCGGGCCAGCGTCATCAGCACCTCGACCGACGAGCCGGAGGAGAGCGGCCTGCACCGCTGAAAGTCGCGGAAAGCTGGACTGCCGACTGCCGACTGCCGACTGCCGACTGCCGGACGCAAAGGTTGCAAAGCCTGCGCAAAAATCGCAAAAGGAACCAGATTTGTTCTCTTGGTTTTCCTTTTGCGTCTTTCGCGGAACCTTTGCGACTTTTGCGTCCGGCAGTTCCGGGTGCCCGCATTGGCCTTGCGACCCATCTGTGATACAGTTCCCGCCATGAACCGCATTGCGCTGGCCCTACTGCTATCCCCCGACGGGCGGAGACGGTAGCGCGCGCGCTTTTTTCCGGACTCACGGCCCGTTTGCATCCAGCAGCGGGCCGTTTGCATTTGGGGCTGCTGGTTCACTCCAACCACACCGAGACCACCATGCCGATGTTGAAGAACCCCGCCAGCAAGTACCGCCCCTTCGCGCCGGTGGGCCTGAAGGACCGTACCTGGCCCGACGCGGTGCTGACCAAGCCCCCCGTGTGGTGCAGCGTCGACCTGCGTGACGGCAACCAGGCGCTGATCGAGCCCATGGACATCGCCCGCAAGCTGCGCATGTTCGAGACGCTGGTGGCCATCGGCTTCAAGGAGATCGAGGTCGGCTTCCCCTCGGCCTCGCAGGTGGAATGGGACTTCGTGCGCAAGCTGATCGAGGACGACCTGATTCCCGCCGACGTCACCATCCAGGTGCTGACGCAGGCGCGCGAGCCGCTGATCCGCCGCACCTTCGAGGCGCTGCAGGGCGCCCGCCGCGCCATCGTCCACCTGTACAACGCCACCGCGCCGGTGATGCGCAACGTGGTGCTGGGCCTGGACGAGGACGGCATCGTGGAGCTCGCCACCTCGCAGGCGCGGCTGTTCCAGGAACTGGCGGCGCAGCAGCCCGGCACCGACTGGGTGTTCCAGTATTCGCCCGAGATGTTCTCCGGCACCGAGCTGCCCTTCGCCAAGCGCGTGGTCGATGCGGTGACGGCCGTCTGGCAGCCGACGCCGGCGCGCAAGTGCATCGTCAACCTGCCGACCACCGTGGAGCTGTCCACGCCCAACGTCTTCGCCGACATGGTGGAGTGGATGCACCGCCACATCGAGCGGCGCGACAGCGTGGTGCTGTCCGTGCACCCGCACAACGACCGCGGCACCGGCACCGCGACGGCGGAGCTCTCGGTGATGGCTGGCGCCGACCGCCTGGAAGGCTGCCTGTTCGGCAACGGCGAGCGTACCGGCAACCTCGACATCGTCAACGTGGCGCTCAACCTGTACAGCCAGGGCGTCGACCCGGGCCTGGACTTCTCCGACATCGACGAGATCCGCCGCACGGTGGAGCACTGCAACCAGCTGCCGGTGCATCCGCGCCATCCCTACGTCGGCGACCTGGTCTACACCTCGTTCTCGGGCTCGCACCAGGATGCGATCAAGAAGGCCTTCTCGGCGCGCAAGGAGGACGACATCTGGGACATGCCCTACCTGCCGATCGATCCCAAGGACGTGGGCCGCAGCTACGAGGCGGTGATCCGCGTCAACAGCCAGTCGGGCAAGGGTGGCATCTCCTACCTGCTCGAGACCGAGTACGGCCTGGAGCTGCCCCGGCGGCTGCAGATCGAGTTCAGCCAGGTGGTGCAGGGCGTGATGGACGCCAGCGGCAAGGAGCTGTCGGCAGCCGACCTGTGGGAGCTGTTCCAGCGCGAGTACGGCGTGGGCCAGGCGGAGATCTCGCACACGGTGGCCGGCAGCGGCGAGCAGGTGAGCCTGCAGGCCGAGGTGCGCACCCGCGGCCGCGTGGTGCAGGTGCGCGGCGCGGGCAACGGCCCCATCGACGCCTTCGTGCAGGGCATCGCCCGGGCCACCGGCGAGACCATCCGCGTGCTCGACTACCATGAGCATGCCGTGGCGGCCGGCGCGGATGCGCGCGCGGTCGCCTACCTCGAATTGCGAGTCGGCGAACGCACGCTGTTCGGCGTCGGGTCCGACGCCAACATCGTGTCCGCTTCGCTCAAGGCCATCGTGTCCGGCCTGCAGCGCGCCGGCATCGCCGTGAACGACAAGGAGCCCTCATGGCAGACCAACTGATCATCTTCGACACCACCCTGCGCGACGGCGAGCAATCGCCGGGCGCCTCCATGACCAAGGACGAGAAGCTGCGCATCGCGCGCCAGCTCGAGCGGCTGAAGGTCGACGTCATCGAGGCCGGCTTCGCCGCCAGCTCCAATGGCGACTTCGAGGCCGTGCAGGCCATCGCCGCCGCGATCAAGGACTCGACGGTGTGCTCGCTGGCCCGGGCCAACGACCGCGACATCGCGCGTGCCGCCGAGGCGCTCAAGGGCGCCGCCCGCGCCCGCATCCACACCTTCATCGCGACCTCGCCGCTTCACATGGAGAAGAAGCTGCGCATGACGCCCGAACAGGTGCTGGAGCAGGCCAGGCAGTCGGTGCGCTTCGCCCGCAACCTGTGCGCAGACATCGAGTTCTCGCCCGAGGACGGCTACCGCAGCGAGGTCGATTTCCTCTGCCGGGTGATCGAGACGGTGATCGCCGAGGGCGCGACCACCATCAACGTGCCCGACACGGTGGGCTACGCCATCCCCGAGCTGTACGGCAACTTCATCAAGACGCTGCGCGAGCGGGTGCCCAACTCCGACAAGGCGATCTGGTCGGTGCACTGCCACAACGACCTCGGCATGGCGGTGGCCAACTCGCTGGCCGGCGTCAAGATCGGCGGCGCACGCCAGGTCGAGTGCACCATCAACGGCCTGGGCGAGCGCGCCGGCAACTGCTCGCTGGAAGAGATCGTGATGGCCGTGAAGACCCGCAAGGACTACTTCGGGCTCGAGGTCGCCACCGACATCCGTCACATCGTGCCGGCCAGCCGCATGGTCAGCCAGACCACCGGCTTCGTGGTGCAGCCGAACAAGGCCGTGGTAGGCGCCAATGCCTTCGCCCATGCCAGCGGCATCCACCAGGATGGCGTGCTGAAGGCGCGGGATACCTACGAGATCATGCGCGCCGAGGACGTGGGCTGGAGCGCCAACAAGATCGTGCTGGGCAAGCTGTCGGGGCGCAACGCCTTCAAGCAGCGCCTGCAGGAGCTGGGCGTGCAGCTGGAGAGCGAGGCCGATATCAACACGGCCTTCCTCAAGTTCAAGGAACTGGCCGACCGCAAGAGCGAGATCTTCGACGAGGACATCCTGGCGCTGGTCAGCGACGACGCCCACGCCGAAGAGGAGACCTACCGCCTGGTCTCGCTGCGCCAGCACAGCGAGACTGGCGAGCGGCCGCATGCCGAGGTGGTGTTCACCGCGGACGGCAAGGAAGTCCGCGGTGCCTCGGACGGCAACGGCCCGGTGGACGCCTCGCTCAAGGCGATCGAAAGCCTGGTCCAAAGCGGGGCGGAGATGGTGCTGTATTCGGTCAACGCCATCAGCGGCTCCACCGAGAGCCAGGGCGAGGTCACGGTCCGGCTGCAGAACTCCGGCCGGGTGGTCAACGGCGTCGGCGCCGACCCGGACATCGTGGTCGCGTCGGCCAAGGCGTACCTGAGCGCGTTGAACAAGCTGCGCAGCAAATCGGAGCGGGTGGCCGCCCAAGGTTGAGTCGGGGCAGTGATCTAGGGTTAACCCTGAGATCGCGCCTCTGCCGTAAGGTTATGGTCCTAAGTGCTTGATTTGTGTAACGTTTGCACCGTCGAGTACACGGTCGAAGTACACTCGGGGAGATGGGCTGTGAGAAGTCTCCTACGCCCGGGGGACGTCGCCAGGAGCACTGACCTTGAACCGTTTCCTACAGACTGTTGCCGTGGGCTTCCTGGCTCTCGCGCTTGCGCCGGCCGCCGATGCCGCACCCGCGAAGCGCGAGGGGAAGAAGGCGGCGCCGGTCTCCATCGTCAAGAAATCGCGCGTCAGCAAGACCTTCACCGGCAAGTCGCAGGTGGTGGCCAAGCAGCGCCGCTCCGTCGTCCGCGTCGAACCGCCGCGCCCCTCCTTCGGCCAGCTCGCCGGCCTGCATGCCGTGCAGGACGACCTCGACCTGAAGTCCAGCGTGGCCCTGGTCATCGACGAGGAGACGCGCGAAGTCCTGCTGCGCAAGAATGACTCGGCGGTGCTGCCCATCGCGTCCATCACCAAGCTGATGACGGGACTCATCATCAGTGAGGCCAAGCTGCCGATGGACGAGCAGATCACCATCACCCAGGACGACGTCGATACCGAGAAGTTCACCAGTTCGCGGCTGCGCGTGGGCACCACGCTGACGCGCGGTGAGTTGATGCACCTGGCGCTGATGTCCAGCGAAAACCGCGCCGCGCACGCGCTGGGCCGCACCTATCCCGGCGGCATGGGTGCCTTCGTCGAGGCGATGAATGCGCGCGCCAGGCTGCTGGGTATGATGGACACCCGCTACGTCGAGCCCACCGGCCTGTCCAGCCGCAACCAGTCGAGTGCGCAGGACCTGGCGCGGCTGGTGTCGGTGGCGGCGCACGACCGCATGCTCAGCGAGTTGTCTACGTCGCCCGGCCACCAGGTCGAGATGGGCAACCGCACGCTGCAGTTCGGCAACACCAACCGGCTGGTGAAGAACCCGGCCTGGGACATCGTGCTGCAGAAGACCGGCTACATCTCCGAAGCCGGCCAGTGCCTGGTGATGTCGGCCAAGGTGGCCGGCCGCAAGCTGACCATGGTGTTCCTCGACTCCGCTGGCCGCCTCAGCCGCATCGGCGACGCCGAGCGCGTGCGCCAGTGGGTGGAGAAAACCATGCCGGGCGCGACCATGCCGCACGGCGGCAACACGGTCATCCGGCAGGTGAACGGGTAGAGGGCGCAGTTGCCCGCGCAGCGGCGCAGGGGATAGCGCGTAGCGGAAGTCAAACAGCCGGACGCAAAAGTCGCAAAGGTTCCGCAAAAGTCGCGAAAGCAAACAAGGATTGCTTTTGCGATTTTTGCGTAGCTTTCGCGTATTTTGCGTCCGGCTGTTCTGACTTCAAGCCGCCAGCCGCGGCGCTGGCGGCTTGTAGCCCAGTGACGTGGAGATCTCGTTGGCGGTCTGCTGCAGCTTGCCCAGCCAGCTCTCGTCGAGCCGGTCGGCCGGCGCCGAGATGGACAGGCCGGCCACGAGGCGGGACTGGTCGTCGTAGATGCCGGCGGCCATGCAGCGCACGCCCAGTTCCAGTTCCTCGTTGTCGCGCGCGATGCCGTACTGGCGCGCCTTGGCGAGCTCGCGCTCCAGCACCGGCAGCTGCGTGATGCTGTTCTTGGTGTGGCCGGCCAATCCCGTGCGGGTGGCATAGGCGCGAACGCGCTGCGGGTCGTCGGCCGCCAGGAACAGCTTGCCGGTGGAGGTGAGATGCAGGGGCGCGCGGCCGCCGATGGCGCGCACCACCTGCATGCCCGAGCGCTCGGAATACGCCCGCTCCACGTAGACGATCTCGTCGCCCTGGCGCACGCTCAGGTTCACCGGCTGCTGGATCTGCTTGTGCAGCTCGCGCATGGGCGCCAGCGCCGCGTCGCGCACGTTCAGCCGGGCCTTCACCAGGTTGCCCAGCTCCAGCAGGCGCATGCCCAGGCGGTAGCTGCCAGCCTCGGGCCGGTCGACGAAGCGGCCGGTGGCCAGGTCGTTCAGGATGCGGTGGGTGGTGGACGGATGAAGCCCGGTCTTCTCGCTGATTTCCTTGAGCGACACCGCGTCCTCGCGTGAGGCGAGCACGTCGATGAGCGCGAACATGCGCTCGATCACCTGGATGGTGGGCGTGGCGGGGGCCCCGGAGTCGTTCTTTCGCATTCCCGCCATTTTATCTTGTGAAAACGAAGCCGTCTCAGGTCGTGCTTCCGGGCACCCACTGCCCGTCGACCAGCACCTCGTGCGGCTGGAAGCGCGCCTTGTAGTTCATCTTGTCGCTCTCGACGATCCAGTAGCCCAGGTAGACGTGCGGCAGTCCCAGCCTGCGGGCCTGGTCGATCTGCCACAGGACGCTGAACGTGCCGTAGCTGGCGGCCGGGTCGGGCTCGTAGAAGGTGTAGACCGCCGAGATGCCGTCGTTGAGGACGTCGAGGATGGACACCATGCGCAGCGTGCCGACGCCGCCGTCGGGCGTGCTGTCGCGGAACTCGACCAGCCGTGAGTTGACCCGGCTTTGCAGCAGGAACTGCGTGTACTGGTCGATGCTGTCATGGTCCATGCCGCCACCGGCGTGGCGCCCTGTCTGGTAGCGCAGGTAGAGGTGGTAATGCTCCGGCACGAAACACAACTTGAGCACCCGGGCCTGCAGCCCTGCGTGGCGCGCCCAGGCGCGGCGCTGGCTGCGCCCCGGGCGGAAGGCGTTGACCAGCACGCGCAAGGGCACGCAGGCGCGGCAGCCATCGCAATACGGGCGGTAGGTGAACATGCCGCTGCGGCGAAAGCCGCTGGTGACCAGGTCGGAGTACGCGTCGTTGTGGATGAGGTGGCTGGGCGTGGCCACCTGGGAGCGCGCTTGCCGGCCAGGCAGGTAGCTGCAAGGATAGGGCGCCGTGGCGTAGAACTGCAGCGTCTGGAGCGGAAGGTCCTTGAGATGCGTCACGCGAGGGTGGGGTGCGGCAGGAGTGAATTCCAGTATACGGGGTCGAAGTGCCAGCGCGCAGGCGGCAGGGTCGCTTCCCGAGCCACGTGCCGTACAAATTCCCGCCGCGGGATCTCGCGCGCGCCCAGCGATGCCAGGTGGCGCGTGTTTTGCTGGCAGTCGACCATCGCGACGCCCGCCTGGCGGCACCAGGCGACCAGCGCGGCCAGGGCGATCTTGGAGGCGTCGGGCACCCGGGTGAACATCGACTCGCCGAACACGGCGCGGCCGATGCATACGCAATAGAGGCCACCGACCAGTTCGCCCTCGATCCAGGTCTCGACGCTGTGGGCAAAGCCGGCCTGGTGGAAGTCCTGATAGGCCTCCACCATCGCCGGCACGATCCAGGTGCCCGACTGACCCGGCCGCTCACTGGTGGAGCAGGCCCGGATCACGGCGGCGAAATCATGGTCGAAGCGGACCTCGCAGCGCGGGTCGGCGCGGAACTTCGCCAGCGTCTTGCGCAGCGACCGGTGCAGCCGGAACGCGTCGGTGAAGAGCACCATGCGCGGGTCGGTGCTCCACCAGAGGATGGGCTGGCCTTCGCTGAACCAGGGAAAGATGCCGCTGCTGTATGCGCGCTGCAGCGTGGCGACGTCGAGCGTGCCGCCGGCGGCCAGCAAACCGGGCGCCGGCTGGCTGGCGTCCCAGGCGCGGGACGGGGGAGGGAAGGGATCGCCGGGTTGGAGCCAGGGCAGGTGCATGGACGGCAAAGCGGGCGGAAAGCCCCGCCATTGTGCCGCCCTGCGCCGCCGGCCGGTCCCCGCCGTGGCCGGAGCTCCGATGCGCGGCGTGAGCGCACCGCGCAGCACGTGTGTCGCCGCCGCGCGGCTCGCCGACGCCAGGGCACGGCGCCCTCCGACAGGAGGGGCTCGGGGGGCTGCACGACCATCGGGCTTTCTGGAGAGCGCACCATGCCAACCAATCCGCTGCAAGCGCGCCCCGACGCCGGGCGTTGGCCCGTCTCGGCCGCGAGGGATGCCGACGATGCCGTGGGCCTCGGCTGGTGGCTGTCCGGCGGTGCCTCGTTGCTGGTGTGGACGGGCTTCGCGCTGCTGCTGACCACCGCCTGACGGCCCGCGAATCCCGCATGCATTGCGGGGTCGGCGTCGCCCTCACGCGCGCGCCGGCGCTCTGTGCCAAACTGCGGGCAGCCATGCAACGCCATCCCGACGACCGCCGACGTGCCTCGCTCCTGCCTGCCGGCCGGCGCTGGGGCTTTGGCGCGCATTCGGTGTTGCCCTATCTCGCGCCGGGTCGCCAGCAGCGCGGCAGCGTGCCCCAGGAAAGCGAGCCGTCGGTGAGCAACCCGGTGTTCCTGCACATGGATCAGACGCTACGCGCCCTGCGGCGATCCTAGCCAGGAGCCTCCCGGATCCCCCTACTTGGCCGCTGCCGGCGCCGCCGCCCCGGGGGCGTCCTGCTTGCGGCGGATGACGGTCGCGCGGCGCTCGTCCTCCTTGTAGTAGTAGGCGCGCTCGCGGTTGCGCCAGGTGCCCAGCCACAGCATGTTGGCCGAGATGGCGTCATGGTCGACGGGCGAGAAGGCGCGCTCGTAGGTGGTGACCACGCCGCGGTAGCTGTTGGACGGGTTCTCCAGGGCCCGCTTGAGGCTGGGCCCGCTCAGGTCGTTGCGCGAGTCGAACATGGCGCGCAGCAGCAGGTGCACCGCGTCGTAGGTCTGCGCCGCCGACATCATCGAGCCGATCGGGCTCTCCTTCTGGATCTTCGCGTAGTTGCGCAGGAAGGTGCTGTTGCGCTCGAGGAAGATGTTGGGCAGCACCGTCTGCACCATCAGCGCGCCTTCCACCCGGCCTTGCGAGGTGGCGAAGGCGGAGGCGTGCGACAGGCCCCAGGGGCCGAACTGCGGGACGTTCCAGTTCTGCGCCACCCGGCTGGCGGCGATCACGCCCGACTCGGGGCCCACGGTCCAGCCGATCAGCGAATCGGCGCCCGAGGCCTTCAGCTGTTTGATCTCCTCCTCCAGCGAAGTCGCCCCCACCTTGAAGCGCGCCACCGCATGTGGCTTGAGGCCGACCTTGGCGAGCGCAGCCTCCAGGTCCTTCAGGCCGGCATCGCCGTAGCCGGAGGTGTCGACCAGCAAGGCCACCTTGGCCAGGTTGCGCTTGGTGAGCTCCTCCACCAGGAACTGCGTCTGCAGCTGGTCGCGCGCCGAGGTGCGGAAGATGTAGCTCTCCTGCGGCGGGTACTTGGCGGTGATGGCGGTGCCGGTGGCGCAGGTGACCACGAGCACGTGCTGGTTCTGCTGGAAGAAGTCCAGCGCCTTCATGGCCACGCCGGTGTTGCAGTAGCCGATGGTGGCCGTCACCTTCTCCTTCTGCACCAGGTCCTGCGCATGCTTCAGGCCGGTGTCGGGGTCGGCCTTGTCATCGCGGACCACCAGCTCGAGGTGGCGCCCGAGGTAGCCGCCCACCTGGTTGATCTCCTGCACCGCAACCTCGGCGCCGATGCGCGCGCTGTTGCCCATGTCGGCCGAGCCGCCGGTGAGGGGAAACACCAGCCCGATGCGGATCTTGTCGGCCCCCGGCGTGGCCTGGGCGGCCGCACCGCTGCAGGCGACTGCGGCGGCGAGCGCCAGGATTGCGGACACGGACTTCATGACTGTCTCCTCTTCCTCTTGATGTGGAGGCATCTTGGTGGCGGGCCCGGCCGGCAGGCAATCCCGCTCGTCCAACAACTGGTTGGACCAGGCCTGGAGCACGAAGTCCGTCACGGAAGTCCGCGGCGGCGACGCAACGAAGCAGGGGGTCGAGGTATCTGCAGCGTGCGGCCAGGAAGATCAATCGGCCACGCGTATCGCATGCGGCCCAGCCGCGCAGAGCAGGCGTCGGACGCATCATGGCGCCTGTGCAGCATGCGGGCTGCATGCTGCAAGGCCAGTGCATCGTCGCGCCACAGGTCGACCGCGCGAGGCAAGAAAAAAGCCACCGAGCATTCCTGCTGGGTGGCTGATTTCATTCGAGTTTTTTGGCTCCCCGACCTGGGCTCGAACCAGGGACCTACGGATTAACAGTCCGGCGCTCTACCGACTGAGCTATCGGGGAACAAGCCTTAGATTATAGCGTCATTTTTCGTTGCTTCTCACAGCGCGGCTGTGAAAGTGAGCGAATCGCAGCGAACAGGTCATCGATGCCGAGTGTCCAGTTCGCTTGCGTGGCGCCGATGTGCTGATGGTACCGCATCTTGACGTCGATTCTTCGTCACGTCGTCAGCTTCGCCCTGTCGTCGACCCGCATGGCATTGCAGTCGGCCGGCGGCTGATCGTTTCCATGCGCTGGTACCGCTTCGCCGTGGCCCGTCGAGGTGGCGCAACGGACGGCGCGGCACGCAAGCCGAAGGCGGTCAGCGCAGGCGCGAGGTGGAAGCACGCGCCGCGTTGCCAGCGTCGACGCGAGCGTGAAGCAGGCGCGGCTCTCGCGCCAGCGGGACCGCGCATAATGGACGGTGCTAGAGGTGCCCCGCGGTCGCAGGCCGGCGGGGCTGAGAAACACTCTTCGAACCTGATCTGGGTCATGCCAGCGTAGGGAAGCGCCGCAGCTGCCACACTGCCGCCGCGCCCCGTGCCGGCCGTCCCGGATCGCTTCGCGAACCAAGGACATCCATGCAGTCGCTGACCTCTTCCGAACTCTGGGCCGACATCGCCGCCGTGCGCGAGCGCACGCCTCTGGTCCACAACATCACCAATCTGGTGGTGATCAACTTCAACGCCAACGTGCTGCTGGCCGCGGGGGCGGCGCCGGTGATGGCGCACGCGCACGAGGAGGTCGAGGCCATGGTCGGCATCGCCCAGGCGCTGGTGCTCAACATCGGCACGCTGGACCCCTACTGGGTGCGCAGCATGGCGCTGGCGCTGGCCGCCGCCACCAGGCGTGGCATTCCCACCGTGCTCGATCCCGTCGGCGCCGGCGCCACGCCCTACCGCAACCAGGCCATCGAACAGCTGCTCGATGCGCAGGCCCCTACCGTCATCCGCGGCAACGGCTCCGAGATCATGAGCACGGCGGGCGCGGCGGTGCGCACGCGCGGCGTGGACAGCAGCGCCGGCGCGGGCGACGCGCTGGCTTCGGCCCAGCAACTGGTGCAGCGAACGCGTGGCGTCGTCTGCGTCAGCGGAGAGACCGACCATGTCCTCGATGCCGGACGCCGCTGGAGCCGGCTGAAGAACGGCCACCCCTGGATGACGAAGATCACCGGCGTGGGCTGCTCGGCGACGGCACTGGTCGGCGCCTTCTGCGCGGTGCAGCCCGACGCGTGGCGCGCCACCACGGCGGCGATGGCGTTGCTCGGCGTGGCCGGCGAGATCGCCGCCGAACGCGCTCAGGCGGCCGGGCAGGGCGTGGGCAGCATGCAGGCGCTGTTGCTCGATGCGCTGCAACTGGTGGCGCGCGAGGAGTTCGAGCGCCGCCTGCGGCTGGAAGTGACGCAGTGGCAATGAAGACACGGCCCGACGCGGCGGCGCTGCGGCGCATGCTGCGTCTCTACCTGGTGACCGACCGCGCGCTGACCTGCGGCCGCAGCCTCGAGGCCGTGGTCGCGGCGGCGGTCGAGGGTGGCGCCGGCTGCGTGCAGTTGCGCGAGAAGGACCTGGACACGCGCGCCTTCCTGGCGCAGGCGCAAGCGCTGGCGCGACTGCTCGCGCCGACGGGCGTGCCGCTCGTCATCAACGACCGGGTCGACGTTGCACTGGCCTGCGGCGCCGACGGCGTGCACCTGGGGCAGGGCGACCTGCCGGTGGAGGTCGCCCGCCGGCTGCTGCCGCAGCAGGTCTTCATCGGCTGGTCGGTGGAGACGCCGTCGGACGTGGCGCGCAGCGCATCCCTGCCGGTGGACTACCTGGGCGTCAGCCCGGTGTTCGCGACGCCCACCAAGACCGACACCAAGACACCCTGGGGCCTCGACGGCCTGCGCGCCGTGCGCGCGGCCACCCAGTTGCCGCTGGTCGCCATCGGCGGCATCCACGCCGGCAACGCCGCGCCGGTGGTGGCCGCCGGCGCCGACGGCGTCGCGGTGGTCAGCGCCTTGTGCGGTGCATCCGACGTCGTGGAGGCGGCGCGCGCATTCCACCAGGCCATGGAGACCGCATGACACGACAACACTATCCCCGGGTCCTGTCCATCGCCGGCTCCGACAGCGGCGGCGGCGCCGGCATCCAGGCCGACCTCAAGACCTGCTCCGCGCTTGGCTGCTACGGCATGACGGCCATCACCGCGCTGACGGCACAGAACACGCGCGGCGTCAGCGGCATCCATCCGGTGCCGCCGGCCTTCCTGCGCGACCAGCTGCGCGCCGTCATCGAGGATATCGGCGTGGATGCGGTCAAGATCGGCATGCTGCATGCGCCGGAGATCGTCGAGGTGGTGGCCTGGGCCATCGACACCTACCGCCTGCCCAATGTCGTGCTCGATCCGGTGATGGTGGCCACCAGCGGCGACCGCCTGATCGCGCAGGAGACGGTGCAGGTGCTGGTGCGGCAGCTGTTTCCGCGCGCCACGGTGGTCACGCCCAACCTCGACGAGGCGGCGCTGCTGGTGGGCCGCGCCATCGCGGACCCAGGCGCGCTGGAGGCGGCGGCCACCGACCTGCTGGCCCTGGGCGCGCCGGCGGTGCTCCTCAAGGGCGGTCACCTCCCCGGCGAGGAGGTGGTGGACCTGCTGGCGTGGCATGGCACGCCGCCGCGCTTCGAACGCATGCAGGGCACGCGCATCGCCACGCCCAACACCCACGGCACCGGCTGCACCCTATCGTCGGCCATTGCCTGCGGGCTGGCGCTGGGCGCGCCGCTGGAAAACGCGGTGCGCGATGCCCGCGCCTATGTGCGTGGCGCCCTGGCCGCCGGCGCCGAGGTGCGCACCGGCGGCGGCCATGGACCGCTGGACCACGCCCATGCGCCGCGCGCCTCGCTGCGGCTCGCGTCCTAGCGCGGCCGGGTCGCGAAGGCCAGGCCGAAGCTCAAGGCCAGGGCCGGCAGCGCCGCGCCCAGCATCGGCAGCCACGCATGGCAGCCGTGGTAGGTGGCGATGCCCGCGACCCAGATCGCGATGGGCACGGGCTCGGCCCGGCGCGCGCGCGCCAGCGCGCCGACCGCGTCGGTGCCGAAGGCCAGCCGACCCAGGATCACGCCGAACAGCGGCACGAACACCGAGCTGAGCATCAGCAGGAAGGGCTCCAGGCTGTGCATCGGCAGCACCAGCGCGAGCAGGGTGCAGGCCACCACCATCGCCAGGCCCCAGCGGCGGATGCTCCAGCGCGGTTGCAGGCTGTGCGCGGACACGGCGCCGGAGTAGGCATCGCCGTAGGCGTTGTCGACTTCGTCGACCAGGATCAGCGACAAGGCGATCAGGCCACCTTGCGCCAGCAGAAGTGCGGTGACCAGGTCCTTGCTCGGCAGGGTCAGGGCGACCAGCACGCCGAGGCAATAGCACCAGGTGTTGGCCAGCGCATAGCCGATCCAGGTGCCGCGCAGCGCGGCGCGTCCGCTGCTGCCGTGGCGCGCATAGTCGGCCACCAGCGGCAGCCATGAGATCGGCATGGCGATGACCAGGTCCAGCGCCTGCAGGGTGCCCATGCCACCCTGGCCCGGCCGGTTCCACAGGGCCGCCGCGCCCTGTGCCTGCGCCATGCCGAGGAACTGCCAGGTGAGCCAGACCAGCGAAAGCACCACCAGCGGCAGCGCGATGCGCGCGACCAGCTTGCGCACCACGCGCACCATGGAGCCGCTGATCAGCGCGACCAGCAGCGCGCCCCACAACAGGGTAGCGAGCAGCGGCCCGCTGCCGCCGGCCGTCGCGCCGCTGGCCTGGCCCGCGATGGCCAGGGTGGCATCGCGCATCACCACCAGCTCGAAGGTGCCCCAGCCGAGCAACTGCACGATGTTCAGCACCACCGGCAGGCGGGCGAAGGCGCTGCCGTACACAGCGTGCATCAGGCCGGCGCTGGCCAGGCCGCTGTCGCATCCGAGCTTGGCGACCCAGGCCAGCAGGCCGGCGCCCAGCAGCGAGCCGGCGACGATGGCGAGCAGGGCATCGCGCGGGCCCAGCGCCGGCACCAGGTACGAACCCACCTGCATCACCAGCAGGCCGACGCCCAGGCTGAACCAGAGCGATGCATGTTCGTGCCAGCCGAAGGCGCGGTCGGCGGCGGGCAGCGGCGTGAGCGCCTGGTTGGCGGCGGGAAAGTGGACGGCCATCGTGTGTGCTCCAGTGCGGCGCGCGAGTCGGCGGCCGCGGCACGCGACGCGGGGACCCGTGTCTGTGCGATGGCTGCTTCCCTGCGCGAGGATTACCTCAATCAGGTTCGAAGGGACTCTCTCAGTCGCGGCTTGGTCGAAGCGGCAACACCCCTAGCGGATGCGGCGGATTATGCACGGGCACCGCGCGCGTGGCCAGCATGCGCGCAGCGGACGCACCGTGCTGCGGCCCATGGCGCGCGCGCTGCGCGAGCACGCCATGCGGACCTGCGTCACGCCCGGCCATGAAAAAAGCGGCCACGCGGGCCGCTCTTCATCGTGGTGATGCGCCGGGTGGCATCAATCGAACACCGGTGTCTCCACCCCCAGCACCTTGTGCAGCTTGGGGCTGGTGGTGGTGTACTGCAGGTGGATCTTGCCCTTTTCGGGGAAGACGATGGCGGCGGCGGCGAAGGCGGCCAGGGCGCATTCATGGAAGCCGGAGAGGATCAGCTTCTTCTTGCCGGGGTAGGTGTTGATGTCGCCCACCGCGAAGATGCCCGGCACGTTGGTGGAGAACTTCTCGGTGTCCACCTTGAGCTGCTTGCGCTCGATGTCCAGGCCCCAGTCGGCGATGGGGCCGAGCTTGGGCGACAGGCCGAAGAAGACCAGCAACGCATCCAGCGGCACCACGCGGGTGACGCCGTCGCCGCCCGTGACCTTGGCGCCGGCCAGCTTGCCGTCCTGCTCCTCGATGCCGGTGACCTGGCCCACCATGAACTGCATCTCCAGGGCTTCGCACAGCTCGTGCATCTTCGCCACCGATGCCGGCGCGGCGCGGAAGCCGTCGCGGCGGTGCACCAGGATGACGCTCTCGGCCTTGTGCGGATTGCCGTTGTCGTTGCCGCCGCAGAAGTTCAGCGCCCAGTCCAGCGCCGAATCACCGCCGCCCACGATCAGCAGGTTCTTGCCGGCGAAGTCGGCCGGGTTGCGCACCCGGTAGAACAGCTGGCTGTCCAGGTACTTGTCCAGCCCCTCGACCTTCAGCTGCTTGGGCTCGAACGCGCCCACGCCCGCGGCGATGAAGATGGTCTTGGCCAGGAAACGCGTGCCGCGCGAGGTCTCGACGAAGAAGCGGCCGTCGTCCTGCTTCTGCACCACGGTGACCGTCTGGCCCAGGTGGAAGGTGGCGCCGAAGGGCTCGATCTGCTTGAGCAGGGCGTCGGTCAGTTCCTTGCCGGTGCACACCGGGATGGCCGGGATGTCGTAGATCGGCTTGTCGGGGTACAGCTCGATCGGCTGGCCGCCGGGGTAGGCGAGCGAGTCGATCACGTGGGCCTTGATCTCCAGCAGGCCCAGCTCGAACACCTGGAACAGGCCCACCGGGCCCGCGCCGATGATGACCGCATCGGTCTCGATGGGGCCGTCGTGGGCGGCGGCGGTCTTGATCACTTCTTCGTTGAGTTCGCGTTCCATGATTCCCTACTTGACCAGCTCGGACAACTTGCCCGGCTTGTCCTTCCATTCGTCCGCATCCGGCAGGGCCGGCTTGCGCTTGGTGATGCTTTTCCAGCCGGGTGCCTGCGACAGCTCGGCGTTGATCTTGATGAAGGCCACCTGGTCCGCCGGCACGTCCTCTTCCGCGTAGATCGCGTTGACCGGGCACTCCGGGATGCACACCGCGCAGTCGATGCACTCGTCCGGATCGATGACCAGGAAGTTCGGGCCCTCGCGGAAGCAGTCCACGGGGCAGACGTCCACGCAGTCGGTGTACTTGCAGCGGATACAGGATTCGGTGACGACGTGGGTCATTGTGGGTTGGGGGCGGGTTCGGGGAAACCCTTGATTTTATTTGCTTTTGCCCGTCATTCCGGGCCGGTTGTCAACGAACCAGCACCGCAGCCGAGGTCTTGTGCGTGGCCGTGTCGACCAGCACCAGGGCGCCGAGGGCGCGCGAGCGGGCGAAGGGCAGGGTGGCCAGGGGCTCCTGCAGCGCCAGTTCGACATGGCCGATGCCGTTGGGCTCCAGCTGGCTGGCCTCTTCGTCGGCCAGAGTGTTCACGTCCAGCTTGTGGACGATGCGCTTGACCTTGGCCTTGACCCAGCGGTGCCCGTGCAGCGCCCAGTAGGTGCGCCCGGCGACCAGCGGCTCGTCGTCCAGCCACGCGACGGTGGCGGACAGCTCGCGCGTGGGCGCGAGGGCCCCAGGCGCCAGCAGCCAGTCGCCGCGCGACACGTCGACCTCGCGGTCCAGCACGATGCCGGCGCCGTGGCGGGCCGCGACGCTTGCCGGCCGCCGTGCGTGGTCGAGGTCCTGCGCGATGGTCGCCGGCTGGCCGCCCGGCAGCACCGTCACCTGCTGGCCCACCTGCGCCTGTCCGGTGGCCACGCGGCCCCAGAACACGCGCCGCCCCTGCGAGGTGTCGGCCGAGCCCGAGAACTTCTCCACCCATTGCACGGGGAAGGCGAAGGCCTCGCCGGTTTCGGCCGGGGTCACGTCCAGCCGCTCCAGCAGGGCCAGCAGCGACGGGCCTTGGTAGCCGCACCAGCCCGGCCGGGCTTCGACCACGTTGTGGCCCTGCAGGGCCGAGATGGGCACGATGGCATGGGCCTCGATGCCGGCCTGCTCGGTGAAGTTCTCCAGCGCGGCACGGATGTTGGTGAAGGCCAGCGCCGGGTCATCGACCGCGTCCAGCTTGTTGACCGCGAACACGATGGCGGGAACGCGCAGCAGCCGCGCCAGCAGCGTGTGGCGGCGGGTTTGCGGCAGCAATTCGACGCCGGGGACGTCCCACTCGAGCTTGGTGGCGTCCACCAGCACCACGGCGGCGTCGGCCGACGATGCGGCCGTCACCATGTTGCGGGTGTACTGCTCGTGGCCGGGCGCGTCGCCGATGATGAACTTGCGCGCCGGCGTGGCGAAGTAGCGGTAGGCCACGTCGATGGTGATGCCCTGCTCGCGCTCGGCCGAGAGCCCGTCGGTCAGCAGCGCCAGGTCGGCGGCGCCGGACTTGGACACCGACGCCAGCTGGTCCTGCAGCACGGCGCGGCTGTCCACCAGCAGGCGGCCGATCAGCGTGCTCTTGCCGTCGTCGACGGAGCCGCAGGTGATGAAGCGCAGCGCGGCGTCGTGGTCGTGTGTATCACTCATTCATCTTCTCGCTATCCATTCGCGCCGGCGCGCAACCGGCCGGCCGCTGCGGCGGGTCAGAAGTACCCGTCCTTCTTGCGCTTTTCCATCGAGGCATCGGAGGTCTTGTCGTCCATCCGCGTCGCCCCGCGTTCGCTCACCTCGGCGCGCAGCGTCTCGGCCACCACGCCGGCGGCATCGGCCGCGTCGCTCGCCACCGGGCAGGTGCAGGTGATGTCGCCCACGGTGCGGAAGCGCACCGTGCGGGTCTCGACCTGCTCGCCGTCGCGCGCCGGGGTGAGTTCGGTCACCGGCACCAGCAGGCCGCGCCGCTGCACCACCTGGCGCTGGTGCGCGTAGTAGAGCGAGGGCAGTGCGATGGCTTCCCGTTCGATGTACTGCCACACGTCCAGCTCGGTCCAGTTGGAGATGGGGAAGACGCGGAAATGCTCGCCCGGCTGCAGGCGGGTGTTGAACAGCGTCCACAGCTCGGGCCGCTGCGCCTTGGGTTGCCACTGGCCGAAGCTGTCGCGGTGCGAGAACAGGCGCTCCTTGGCGCGCGCCTTCTCCTCGTCGCGGCGGGCGCCGCCGATCAGGGCGTCGAAGCGGAACTCCTCGATGGCCTCCAGCAGCGTGACCGACTGGTGCGCGTTGCGGCTCTCGCCCGGATGCGCCAGCCGCACCGTGCCGCGCTTCATCGAGTCTTCCACGCTGCGCACGATCAGCTCGGCGCCCAGTTCCTTCGCCCGCAGGTCGCGGAATTGCGTGACCTCGGGGAAGTTGTGGCCGGTGTCGATCATCAGCAGCGGATAGGGGATGCGGCCGCTGCCGAAGGCCTTCTCGGCACATTTCAGCAGGACCAGCGAGTCCTTGCCGCCGGAGAACAGCAGGGCCGGGCGCTCGAAGGCGCCGGCCACTTCGCGCAGCACGAAGATGGCTTCCTCTTCCAGCGCGTCGAGATGCCGGTTGCTGATCTGCGTGAGCAGCTGGGGCTCGGTGCGGGCGTTCATGCGGCCACCTTGTCGTCTTCCTGTTTCACGTGCAGGCCGCATTCCTTGGCGGCCTCGTCCTCCCACCACCAGCGGCCGGCGCGGAAATCCTCGCCGACGGCGATGGCGCGGGTGCAGGGCGCGCAGCCGATGCTGGGGTAGAAATGGTCGTGCAGCGGGTTGTAGTCCACGCCGTGCGTGGCCACGTAGTGCCAGACGTCGCCCAGCGTCCAGTCGGCCAGCGGGTTGAGCTTGGCGCATACCGGGTCGGTGGTGTCCACCAGCGGCGCCTCGGCGCGCGCGTTCGACTGCTCGCGGCGCAATCCGGTGATCCAGGCCTTCTGGCCGGCCAGCGCGCGCTCCAGTGGCTCGAGCTTGCGGATGCGGCAGCATTCCTTGCGCAGGGCGATGCTGCGGTACATGGCGTCGGCGCCCTCGCGGCCGACGAAATGCACCACGGCTTCCTGCACCGGCCGGTAGACCTGCACCGGCGCGCGCGAGTTCGCCTGGGTGCGTTCCAGCAGCGCCAGGGTCTCGGGGTGCAGGGTGCCCGTCTCCAGCACGAAGACCGGGATGTCCAGCTGCAGCGCGTTGATCAGGTGGGTGATGACGGCGTCCTCGACCCCCAGGCTGGAGGCCTGCTTGAGCGGCGCGAACTCACCCGCCACGCGCACCAGCAGTTCGCGGGTGGCGGCGAGCTTGGCCTCGAAGTCGGGCGCGGGCCGCGCGTACAGGTCGATCGCGCCCATGGTCAGTCGCGCGCGAACAGCGGCTTGGTCACCACCGCGTCGCCCTGGTAGAAGGCGGGATAGCGCGCGAACTGGCGCTCGGCGTCGGCCGGGTCCTTGCCTTCCTTGAGCACGGCGCTGCTGAAGCCCACGCGGTGCATCTGCACCAGCTGGTCGACCAGCACGTCGCCGGTGGCGCGGATGTCGCCGGTGAAGCCGCGCCGCTGGCGCAGCAGGCGGGCCTGGGTGAAGGCGCGCCCGTCGGTGAACTTGGGGAAGTCCAGCTCGACGCGTTCCACGCCTTCCAGGTCGGCCGCCAGCGGATCGGCGTCGTTGGGCAGGACCAGGGTCTTGACGTTCTCGTCGGGCACGGCGCCCGCGGCGATGATGCGGATCATGCGTGTTCCCTTTCCACGAAGCGCGCGGCATTGGCAGCCGCCTTGAACGGGTCCAGGCCCACCCGGCGCAGCGTGGCGATGAAGGTTTCCTGGCGGCCGTCGTCGGCGGTCTGGCGCAGCTGGCGGTAGGTGTCGAGCACGGCCTCGATCACCACCGGCACTTCGGCGGCGGAGAACGAGGGGCCGACCACCTTGCCAGGCGTGGCGGCGCCCGACAGGTCGGAGCCGTCGGCTCCGCCCAGCGTGACCTGGTACCACTCCTTGCCGTCCTTGTCGACGCCGAGGATGCCAATGTGGCCCGCATGGTGGTGGCCGCAGGAGTTGATGCAGCCGGAGATGTTCAGGCGGATGTCGCCCAGGTCGAACTCCTCGTCCAGGTCCTGGAAGCGCTGGGTGATGGCTTCGGCGATGGGCAGCGAGCGCGCGTTGGCCAGCGAGCAGAAGTCGCCGCCGGGGCAGGCGATCATGTCGGTCAGCAGCCCGATGTTGGGCCGTGCGAAGCCGGCCTTGCGGGCCGCCGCGTACAGTTCCGGCAGGTCGTCCTGGTGGACCCAGGGCAGGATCAGGTTCTGTTCGTGGGTGATGCGCGCCTCGCCGGCCGAGAAGCGGTCGGCCAGGTCGGCGGATGTCTCCAGCTGGTCGTGGGTGGCGTCCCCGGGCGCCCAGCCCAGGCGCTTGAACGACAGCGTGACCACGCGCAGCGCCGGGTCGCGGTGCGCGCGCACATTGCGCTGCAGCCAGCGGTGGTACTGCGGGTCGGCCTCGGCATCGGCGCGCACGATCTCGTGCAGGCGGGCGTCGGCACCCTTGCGCTCGCGCGCCGGCAGCACCGGCTCGACGAAGCAGGCGGCGACGCGGTCGTACTCGGCCTGCGTCAGCGTGTGCGGGCCACCGTCGACCTCGAGGATCTGGCGGAATTCGTCTTCGACCTTCTCGATGTAGCGCTGGCCTTCGGCCTTGACGAGGATCTTGATGCGCGCCTTCCACAGGTTGTCGCGGCGGCCGTACTCGTTGTAGACGCGGATGCAGGCCTCGACGTAGTTCAGCAGGTGCTGCCAGGGCAGGAAGGCGCGCACCACCGTGCCGATGATGGGCGTGCGCCCCATGCCGCCGCCCACCAGCACCTTGAAGCCCAGTTCACCGGCGTCGTTCTTCACCAGCTGCAGGCCGATGTCGTACCAGCCCAGGGCGGCGCGGTCTTCCCTGGCGCCGTTGAGGGCCACCTTGAACTTGCGTGGCAGGAAGGCGAACTCGGGGTGCAGCGTGCTCCACTGGCGCAGGATCTCGGCGAAGGGCCGCGGATCGGCGATCTCGTCGGGCGCGATGCCGGCCAGTTCCTCGGTGGTGATGTTGCGGATGGTGTTGCCGCTGGTCTGGATGCCGTGCAGTTGCGCCTCGGCCAGCAGCTCCATCACTTCCGCGCTCTTGTCCAGCGGGATCCAGTTGAACTGCACATTGGTGCGGGTGGTGAAGTGGCCGTAGCCGTATTTCAACTTGGTCGCCACCGGGGCGGCGCCAGGCAGCGGCACCGGCACTTCGCCCAGCGCCAGCTGCTTCTCCTGCGCTTCGCGCAGCAGCTCGGGGTCGGGCCGGTCGTAGTCGCGGGCCACGCGCGCCAGGGCGCGCAGCTGGTGGCTGGAGACCTCGCCATAGGGCACGGCGATGCGGGCCATGGGGGCGTAGCGCTGGACATACCAGCCGTTCTGCAGGCGCAGGGGGCGGAACTCCTCGTCGCTGAGCTTGCCGGCTTGCCACCGCTCCAGCTGGTCCCGGTACTGCTGGGCCCGGGCGCGGACGAACTGGCGGTCGAATTCTGTGTACTGGTACATAAGGGAAGAGAAAGGCCGTCAACTCCGGCCTGTGCCGGTACTGTAGGGACGCGCCATATGGATCCAAACTATTTTTTTATTCGGCTCATATGCGGATAAGCTTATGTGCAAGGTTTGGCGCGCCTTGCGAGGGCTTTTCCGCCGCAATGCGGATAAGCCGCTCGGGCGCGCCACGGACCGACTTGCATAATGCTTGGGGCATCAGGGGCGAGAAGGCGGGCGAATGGCACAACGGATCCACGTCAAGGTGGTCGGCTTCTCCGACGAGGAGCGGCACGCCGTCAACACCTTGTTCCGGCTGTCCGAACAGTGCCTGACCATGTACCAGCTGTGGTCGCCCACGGCCCGCGCGCCGGTCGGCCTGGTCCTGCTGGACGGGCAGAGCTACGAGGCGCGCCTGGAGGCTGAATCGCCCGCGAATGCGGCCATTCCCATGCTGTGGATGGGCGACGACCCGCCGCCGCAGGCCTGGCGCAGCTTTCCGCGGCCCTGGCAGTGGCCGGACGTCATTGCCGCCATGGATTCCTTGTTCGATGCCGCGGCGGTCGACCTCGACCTCGGCCTCGCCGAGGCGGGCGCCAGGGAGCCGATGTCGCGCAAGCAGGCGCTGATCGTCAGTCCCAGCCGCGACCGCCGCCTGTACCTGCGCGCGCGGCTCGCCCTGGCCCGCCTGACCCAGGCCGACGAGGCCGAGACTGCGGCGCACGCGCTGGAGCTGGCGCGCGGCAAGCAGTACGACTTCGCCCTGGTCGATTTCGCCCTGCCGGATGGCGATGCCTGGGCCCTGGTGCGGCAGTTGCGCGACGGCCGCAAGCCGGTCACGCATGTCGCCATCACCAAGGCGCACCGCTCCATGCCCGAGCGCGTCCGCGCCTGGTTCGGCGGGGCCGAAGCCTTGCTGGACAGCCCGCCGCATCCGCGGCGACTGAATGCGTGGCTGCGCAGGATGTGAGGGCAGCTCGCAGCTGACGCACAACGCGCGCGCCAGGCGACGAGCCCGCCCTGCGATCGCGCGGCATGACCGCGCATGGCCTGCAGGCGCAGCGCGCGCACCGGGCAGCGCCACCCTGGTGCGCTCACCGCGCGGCGGCCCACCGTGCGGATCGGCGAGGGCGGAAGGACTTCAACGCCCGAGGGACAGCGCGCGCGCCAGGCGCGCCTCTACGGGCAGGGGCTCGTTGTGCAGGCGCGCGGCGACCAGTTCCCCGCACAAGGCCGCGAAGGTCAGTCCGCGCGAGCCCATGGCGGCGGCCACCCACAGCCCCCGCTCCAGCGGTCCCACCAGCGGCCGCCGGTCGGCCGAGGTGCAGCGGACACCGGCCCAGGCCTGCAAGGGTCCGGCTTCCACGGCGTCGGCCGCACCGGGCAGCAGTTCGCGCAGGCGCTGCAGGTTCGCATCCTGGTCCTGCGGCCGCACCGCGCCGTCGTCCTCGCCGCGCCCGTAGGTCGAGCCGCTGAACCAGGCCGGTCCGGCCGCGGTGGGCACCCGCGGCACGAAATGCCCGTGGCCGTTCACCGGAAACGGCGGCAGCGCCGCCGCGCCCTGCGGGCCCCAGGTCACCTGGCCGCGCACCGGAAAGGTGGTGATGCGTCCATCCAGCAGCGTGCGGCTGGCATGCGCCGCGGCGATGACCACCAGCGGCGCCGCCGCGATCTCGGCGCCTGCCGCGTCGAGCACCTGCCACGCATCGCCGGCACGCGCCACGCGATGCACCCGGCAGTTGCCGCGGAAGGTGATGCCTTGCTGCGCCAGCCACCGCTGCACCAGGGCCGCGGGCCGC
>JAEZKX010000110.1 GCA_023436025.1 Pseudomonadota bacterium
TGGGCTGGTCGCCACGCAGGTTGTTCATCACCGCGTCGCAGGTGGCCGCGACGCGGCGGAACACCTGCTGGCCGCGCTCGCTCTTCAAGTCCAGGCACAGGCTCTTCTTGTTGCGGTTGAAGCTCTGGAAGAACTGGCTGTCCGGCGCGGCCGGGTCCTCGCCCAGGAAATATGGGCCGCTCTGGCGCGCCACGTCGCCGCGCTCGCGCGGGTTCTCGATCTTGATGACCTCGGCGCCGAGGTCGGCCAGCTGCATGGAGCCGAACGGGCCGGCGCCATACTGCTCGGCGCTCAGGATGCGCAGGCCCTTCAGGGGAAGATGCGGATCCATGGCACTCAGACGCGGTAGCGGTCGACCAGCTGCTTGGCGATGATCTGGCGCAGGATCTCGTTGCTGCCCTCGCCGATGCACATCAGCATGCTGTCGCGGTAGAAGCGCTCGATCTCGTATTCCACCGAGTAGCTGTAGCCGCCGAAGATGCGCATGCCTTCCTGGGCGCAGAACACCCCGGCCTCGGAGCCGGCGAGCTTGGCCATCGCGGCTTCCAGGTCGCAGCGCTCGCCCGCGTCGTACTTGCGCGCGGCCAGCTCGATCAGGCGCTTGGCGCTTTCCACCTGCGTCACCATGTCGGCCAGCTTCAGCTGGATCGCCTGGTGGTTCCAGATCGGCTTGCCGAAGGCGCTGCGCTCCTGCGCATAGCGCAAAGCCAGCATCAGCGCGCCTTCGGCGATGCCGGCGCCACGCGCGGCCACGTTGATGCGGCCCAGCTCCAGGCCGCCGGCGGTCTGCACGAAGCCCTTGCCCTCGACGCCGCCCAGCAGGTTGGCCACCGGCACGCGGTAGTCCTGCAGATCGATCTCGCAGGTGTCGATGGCGCGGTAGCCCATCTTCTTGAGCTTGTTCACCGCGAAGCCCGGACCCTTGGGCGCGATCACCAGGCTCATGCCCTTGTGGCGCGGCTCGGCCTTGGGATCGGTCTTCACCAGCAGCAGCGTGCCGTGGCCGTGCAGGCTGTTGGTGATCCAGGTCTTGCCGCCGTTGATGACGTACTCGTCACCTTCGCGGCGCGCGACGGTGCGGATGGCCTGCAGGTCGGAGCCGGCGTTGGGCTCGGTCAGGCCCAGGCTGCCGCGGAACTCGCCACTGGCCATCCTCGGCAGCCACGCGCGCTTCTGTTCCTCGGTGCCCGCGCGCTCGATGGCGGCGGCCATGATCAGGTGCGAGTTGAAGATGCCGCAAGGCGCCATCCAGATCGACGACACCTTGACGACGATCTGCGCATAGGTCCAGGCCGACAGGCCCAGTCCGCCGTACTCCTCGCCGATGGTGGCGCCGAACAGGCCCAGCTCCTTCATCTGCTCGACGATCTCGGCCGGGTACTCGTCGGCCTGGTCGTACTTGCGCGCCACCGGCCGCAGTTCCTTCTCGGCCCACTGCTCGATCGCGTCGAGGATGGCGGCGCTGTCTTCGTCGCGGTTCGTCGTGTCGCTCATGTCAGTACTTCGCCTTTTCCTCGACGTCGTAGCCGCGCTTGGCGATCAGGATGATGCGCTCGAAGGTGCAGACGACCTTGCCGTCCTGGTTGGTGCCGGTGGTGCGCACGGTCACGATGCCGGCGTTGGGCCGCGAGGCGGACTCGCGCTTGGCCAGCACTTCGCTCTCGGCATAGAGCGTGTCGCCGGCGAACAGCGGATGGGTCATCTTGATGTCGTTCCAGCCCAGGTTGGCGATGGCCTTCTGGCTGACGTCGGTGACGCTCATGCCCACCATCAGCGCCAGCGTGAACGGGCTGGCCACGATGCACTGGCCGAACTCGCTGTGCTTGGCGTACTCCTCGTCGAAGTGCATCGGATGGGTGTTCATCGTCAGCAGCGTGAACCAGATGTTCTCGTTCTGCGTGATCGTGCGGCCGGGACGGTGTTCGTAGATGTCGCCGACGACGAAGTCTTCGAAGTAGCGGCCGAAGGATTCACGGTAGCGGTTCTCGCCGATCTTCTTGAGGGTCTGGACCATGGTGTTTTCTGTGAGGGTGTAAAGATGTTCAGGCCGCGCGCGCGACCACGCGACGGGCATGGGCCAGCACCGGGCCGTCGACCATGCGTCCTTCGAACAGGAAGGCGCCTGCGCCGTCGGCGCCGCGCTGCTCCAGCGCCTGCAGCAGCGCGCGTGCGCGCGCCACTTCGGACTCGGCAGGCCGGAAAGCGGCATGGATCACCGGCACCTGGCTAGGATGGATGGCCGCCTTGCAGTCGAAGCCGAGGGCGGCGACGCGGCGGGTCTCGTCGGCCAGCGCGTCGAGGTCGCGCAGGTCGATGTGGGGCACGTCCCAGGCCTGGACACCACCGACGCGGGCGGCGTTCAGCAGCCGGGTGCGGGCGTAGAAGAGGCCGTCCCAGCCGAAAGCGGCACCGAGTTCGCTGCTGAGGTCGGCGCCGCCCAGCATCAGCGCCCCCAGGCCGGGCGCGGCGGCGATGGCCGCGGCGTTCTCGACGCCGAGCGGCGATTCGACCAGGGCCACCAGGGCGCGGCAGCGGTCGCCGACCCATGCATGGGCCAGCGCGACCTCGGCGGCGCTCTCTACCTTGGGCAGGACGATGACGTCGGGGTGCGCTGCGGACGCCAGCAGGGCCTGCACGTCAGCCAGACCTTCGCGCGTGCGCAGTGCATTGAAGCGCACGGCCAGCAGGCCCTGCGCAGGCGGTTCGGCGGCGAAGGCCAGGACGTCGGTGCGCGCGCGCTGCTTCAGCGCCGGCGCGACCGCGTCCTCAAGGTCGATGCACACGAGGTCGGCACCGGCCGCGAACGCCTTGGGAAAGCGCTCCGGCTTCTCACCGGAGACGAACAGCATGGAACGGATGGCGGGCAGCATGGGAAGGCCGGTTGATCGACCCGCGAACGCGGGCCGTCGATCGCAAAATATGTCCGGACAAGTGTAGGGGAAGACGCGCCGTTGCGTCAACCGCGCCTCACCGTGAACGTGCGCGCGCGACCCGAATCGGTGCGCCTAGATCTCGCAGGTGCGACGGATGAAGCCGGCGGCGAGCAGCATGCGCGCCATTCCGGTGAGGATGCCGATGACGGCGAACAGCTCGACCAGTTCGTCGGGCGCGAAGTGCTGCATCAGCCGCGCCTTCAGGGCCGCGTCCACCGTGCCTTCGCTGTCGAAATTCGACATGCAGGTGGCGGTGTCGGCCGCGGCCTGCTCGGCGGCGGAGAAGCTGGCGCACTGGCCGTCGGCGAAGAGCGCATCGACCTCGGCTTCGGTGACGCCGTTGGCGATGGCGGAGGCCCGGTCGCCAACCTGGCAGAACGAGCAGCCGTTGAGGGCCGCCAGGCGCAGCCGCGCGATCTCCTTCAGCCGCACGGGCAGCAGGCCGCGGAAGAACACGTCCTGGTAGAACTGCACCCAGTACAGCTGCACGACGTGCGGCGCATGGGCGGCGAAGCGGAAGAAGCGCGTGTCGCCGCCGAGCGACTCGATGGTGGCGATCTTCTCGCGCAGGGGGGAGCCGATCTGGTCGGCCGCAAGGGTGGGGAATTCCATGGTCTCGCTTTTCATCAGGGGTGCGGGCATTGTCCATACAAATCTGGACCGCGCGCCAGGGCTGGCGCGCGACTTGCTCCGCGAAAATCCGCATCAGGGTTTCCGGATATTGCCAGTTGTCCGGACATATTGTGTAATGGAAATTCCCAACAATGGGTTTCCACAGGACTTGTATGAAAAGACCAATCATGAAATTCGCTCGGGCACTTCTTCTCGGTGCCGCCGCCACCGCCGCACTGGTGCCCGCGGCCCAGGCCCAGGGCCAGACCTGGCGCATCCTGGTCGGCTTCGCCCCCGGCGGCACGCTCGACGCCATCGCCCGCATGCTGGCCGAGAAGGTGCGCGAGCCGCTGGGGCACCCGGTGATCGTCGACAACAAGCCCGGTGCCGGCGGCCGCATCGCGGTGGACCTGCTGAAGGCGGCGCCGAAGGACGGCAGCGTCGCCCTGATGTGCCCCGATTTCATGAGCACCATCTATCCGCTGGTCTACACCAAGCTCAACTACGACGCCGACCAGGACCTGGTGACGGTGTCGACCGTGGCCGAATCGGCGATGGCACTGGCGGTGCCGGCGGCGTCGCCGGCCAAGAACCTGCAGCAGTACGTGGACTGGGTGCGCGCCAACCCCGACCAGGCCAACTTCGGCCACGGCGCGCTGGGCGGCCCCACCTACCTGCTGGGCCTGATGATCGCCAATGAATTCGGCGCCAAGATGCGCGACGTGCCGTTCTCGGGCGCCGCCAACATGATGCCGGGCCTGGTGGGCAACCAGTTCAGCGCCGGCACCGCCTATGTCGGCGACTTCGTCGAGTACCACAAGGGTGGCCGCATCCGCGTGCTGGCCACCTCCGGCAGCCAGCGCTCGCCGCTGCTCCCGGACGTGCCGACCTTCGCCGAGCTGGGCTACAAGAACCTCACCGCCAGCTCGATCTTCTCGGTGTGCCTGCCCCGCAACACGCCGCCGGCGGTGGTGCAGAAGTGGAACTCGGCCATCGTCACGGCGCTGAACGACAAGCAGTTGCGCGACAAGATCGCGACGCTCAACTTCACGGCCGCCTCCAGCACGCCGGCCGAGGCGCAGCAGCGCAACCGCGCCCTGCGCGCCTTCTGGGAGCCGACGGTCAAGGCCTCCGGCTTCAAGGCCGACTGAGCCGCACGGTCGGGTGCAGCGGCGCCGCCTGCAGCGCGGCGCCGCGCCTCATGACCGGCGCAGGGTCGAGGCGTAGGTGAAGAGCTGGCCGTTATAGAGCGAGTGGGCGACCACCAGCAGGCGGCCGGCCGCATCGTGGTAGTTGCGCACGATCTGGAACACCGCCTCGCCGGGCGCCAGGTGCAGCAGCTTGGCTTCGGCGGGGCCGAGGTTCAGGGCGCTGAAATGCTGCTCGATGTGGTCCACCTTGTTCAGGTCGACCGTGCGCACGATTTCCTGCGCAGCGGTATCCACGTCGAGCAGGCGCCGCGCCTGCGCCTTGCTGCGCACAGCCACATAGACGTCGACCAGCGCTAGCGGCCGCACGTCATTGCGCGGATATCGGATGGCGCGCACCCAGACGCAGGGCGTGCGCGCCAGTTGCACCACCTGGCTCGCATACTGGTTGGCGTCTCCGGCGAGCTCGGCCGACTGCAGCACATGCAGTCGCGTGCCCTTGCTGTGGTGCAGCATGTCGTCGATGGTCTGGGTGTTCTGCTCGTAGCGCACCGGCGGCGTGGTGGCCACCACCGTCGAGCCGGAGCCCTGGCGGCGCGCAATCAGCCCACGGCTCTCCAGCTGGCGCAGCGCCTCGCGCGTGGTGTGGCGGCTCACGCCGAAGGTGTCGCACAGCTCCTTCTCGGTGGGCAGGGCGGCGCCCACCGGCCAGCGCCCGCCGGCGATGCCTTCCATCAGGTGCTCCGCGAGCCTGCGGTAGTACGGACCCGTCCGTTTCTCCAGTCCCAGGGGCTCCTGCGTCATCGCCACGTTTCCCTCCATCCTGCTTGTTGATCGCGAACAAGTATGCCCGCATAATATGTACGGACAACTTTCCCCCTGCATGCAGTACGCCACCTACTTCGAAGCCGTCGACGTCCCGCGCCTGATGCGCGATTTTCCGGTCGGCCAGGCCTTCCTCGACCGCTTTCGCGGCATGGGACGCGATGCACTGCTGGCGCACCAGGAAACCCTGTTCGCGCGCCAGCTCGCGCGCGCCTGGCAACTGCCGTTCTACCAGCGGCTGTGGGGCGCCGCCGGCATCACCCCCGGCGACATCCGCGGCGTGGCCGACATCCCACGCCTGCCCGTGTTCGGCAAGCAGGAGATCATGGAGGCCATCGAGCGGCATCCGCCGCTGGGCGACCACCACGGCCGCGAGATCCCGGTCGACGGCCGCATCGTGCCCATGATCCTGCACGCCACCAGCGGCACCACGGGACGGCCGCAGCCCCTGCTGTTCAGTCCGCGCACCCGGGAGGTGCACAAGCTGATGCTGGCGCGCGCCTATTTGCTGCAGGGCATGCGGCCCACCGACGTGGTGCATTCCGTCTACGGCCACGGGCCGGTCAACGGCGGCCACTACATCCGCGAAGCCGTGGTCCACCACACCGCCGCCACCTTCTTCGCGGCCGGCACCGGCGTGGAGACGCCGTCGGTCAAGCAGGTGGAGTTCATGCGCGACTTCGGCGCCACGGTGGTCGTCGGCTTCGCGGACTACATCAAGCGCCTGGCCGAGGTTGCGCGCGAGCAGGGCATCGAGCCGGGCCGCGACATCCCCGTGCGCATGATCTCCGGACACCTGTCCAAGGACGCGCGCCAGTCCCTGGCCGACGCCTGGGGCGGGCCCGAGCTGTTCGACTGGTACGGCGTGGGCGACACCGGCCTGATCGCGGCCGAGGGGCCCGACCATGACGGCATGCACGTGATGGAAGACGCGCACTTCATCGAGATCTGCGACATCGACACCGGCGCACCCATGGCGCACGGCGAGACCGGCGACCTGGTCATCACCAGCCTCTTCACGGAGGACATCTTCCCCATCATCCGCTTCAACACGCACGACCTGACGCGGCTGCTGCCGGGCGACTCCGCCCTCGGCCTGCCGTTCCGGCGGATGGAAGGCTTCCTCGGGCGCAGCGACAGCATGGTCAAGCTGCGCGGCATCAACGTGTTCCCGCAGTCGCTGTCCAATCTGCTGGCGCCCATGCCCGGCTTCAACGGCGAGTACCTCTGCGTGCTGGGGCGCGACGCCTCCGGCCGCGAGGAGCTGACGGTGCGCATCGAATGCACGCAGCCGCACGGCGAGGCGCTGCAGCAGCAGTACCGCGACTTCCTCAAGCGCAAGCTGGGCGTGGACGTGCTGGTGGAGCTGGCCGCGCCGCGCGCGCTGGCGCCGCTTACCGGCGTGGAGACCCGGCAGAAGCCGGTTCGGCTGCTCAAGGCATGAACGCCGACGCACTGCTGCTGGCCGGCGCCTGCGAGCAGGCCCGTTCGGTCGCCCGTGGCGATGTCACGGCCGAGGCGCTGCTGCAGGCGCAGTACGCCGCCATCACGCGCCTGAACCCGCAGGTCAACGCCCTCATCGTGCCCGCGCCGCTGCCGGCCCGGCCGCCCGCGGGCCGCTCGCCGCTGGCCGGCAGCACCTTCGGCGCCAAGGACAACATCGACGTCGCGGGCCTGCCGACGGCGGCCGGCCTGCGCGCCTTCGCGCGCGCCGCTGAAAGCGACGCGCCCGCCGTCGCGCGCCTGCGGGCCGCAGGCCTGCACTGCATCGGCAAGCTCAACATGCACGCCATGGCGCTGGGCGCCACCAACCACAATCCCGACTACGGCCACTGCTTCCATCCGCAGCGCGCCGGCTACACGCCGGGCGGCTCCAGCGGCGGCTCGGCGGCGGCGGTAGCGGCCGGCCTGTGCGGCATCGCGCTGGGAACCGACACCATGGGCTCGGTGCGGGTCCCGGCGGCCTACACCGGGGTGGTCGGCTTCAAGCCCAGCCACGAGGCACTGGGGCTGGACGGCGTCGTGCCGCTCAGCCGGATGCTCGACCACGTGGGCTTGCTGGCGCGCAAGGTGGAAGACATCGTCGCCGCGTTCACGATCAGTGCCCCGCACCTGCCCCCGGCGGCGCCCCGCCCGGGCCGCTGGCGGGTCGGCGTGGTGCGCGACGCCGAGGCCCACGGTGCGGCGCCCGAGGTGCTGCAGGCCTACGAGGCGGCACGCGCGCGCCTGGCGCGACGGGGCGAACTGGAATGCGTGGACGTGCGGCTGCCGGCCTTGGATCTCGGCGCGGTCCGCCGCGCCGGCCTGCTGCTGTGCGAGGCGGAGCTGCACCACCTGGTCGCGCCCCTGCTGGAACGGCAGCCGCCGGTGCTGCCGGCGGACCTGGTGCCGCTGCTGCGCCATGTCGAACGCAAGTCGGCGCTGGACCTCGGACGCGCCGTGGCGCTCATCGCGCAGGCGGGCGCCGCGCTCGACACGCTGACGGGCGACTTCGATGCCGTGCTGCTGCCGACGACGCCGCAAACCGCGTTCCGGATGGATGCGCCCGTGCCTGCCAACCAGGCCGACTTCACCGCGCTGGCCAACATGAACGGGGCTCCGGCGATCAGCCTGCCGCTGCCCGTGGCGGCCCACCAACTGCCGGTGGGCCTGCAGGCGATCGGCCGGCGTGGCCACGACCATGCCCTGCTGCGCATCGCGGGCTGGCTCGTAG